>NZ_QQWY01000048.1:0-32803 GCF_003950455.1 Sphingomonas sp. ABOLE | reverse complement strand
GTTGGCGTACATCGTGCTGGTCTGCTGCGTCGTCACCGTCGTGCTGCTGATGATCGTGCCGATGCCGCCGCTGGCGCTCGACGCGTTCATCGCGACCAACATGACGGTGGGCATCCTGCTGCTGCTCAGCTGCATGTACGTCACCAAGCCGCTGGATTTCTCGACCTTCCCGACGGTGCTGCTGCTTTCCACGCTGTTCCGGCTGGCGATCAGCATCTCGACGACGCGAATGATCCTCACCCATGTCGATGGCGGCGAGATCATCCAGCAGTTCGGCCAGATGGTCGCGGGCGGCAATCTCGTGGTCGGGCTGGTGGTGTTCCTGATCATCACCATCGTCCAGTTCATCGTCATCTCGAAGGGCGCCGAGCGTGTCGCCGAAGTCGCCGCGCGGTTCAGCCTCGATGCGATGCCGGGCAAGCAGCTGTCGATCGACAGCGACCTGCGCTCGGGCATCCTCACCAAGGACGAGGCGCGCGAGAAGCGCCGCACGCTGGAGATGGAGAGCAAGCTCCACGGCAGCCTCGACGGCGCGATGAAGTTCGTGAAGGGCGATGCGATCGCCTCGGTGATCATCGTGCTCGTCAATCTGCTCGGCGGGCTGGCCGTGGGCATGCTCTACCACGGCATGTCGGCGGGCGAGGCGGCGACGACCTTCTCGATCTTGACGATCGGCGACGGGCTGGTCGCGCAGGTGCCGGCGCTGTTCTCGGCGATGGCGGCGGGCATGCTCGTCACGCGCACCACCGACGAGGAGCGGGACAGCGACCTGGGCCCCGCGATCGCGCGGCAGATCACCGGCAAGCCGCACGTGCTGATGATCGCCGGCGGGCTGGCGATGCTGCTCGGGCTGGTGCCGGGCTTCCCGACGCTGATCTTCTTCACGCTGGCGAGTGCGCTCCTGCTCGGCGGGGCCTTCCTCCACCCGACCTCGGGCGCCTGGCTGCGGGCACGGCTGGGGCTGGCAACGAGCGAGACGGCGGTCGCGACCGGCGAGACGCTGATCCCCGCGCAGGCGCTGCCGGTGGTCGATCCGCTGCGGCTCGCCGTCGGCCTGCCGCCGCAGCATCCTGCCTTTGCGGCACTGGCGGAACGGCTGCGCGACGCCGCGGCGGCACTCCAGACGCGCACCGGCATCGCCATTCCCGACCTACGCGTCGTTCCCGACGCCCGGCTGAACGAAGGCGAGTGGCTGCTCAGCGCCCACGACGCCCCGCTCGGCGGCGGCGCCAGCGACGCGGGCGCGCTGCCTGACGTGGCGGCGGAGCGCGTGGCGCAGCTGCTCGAGCGCAATCTCGGCCTGTTCCTCGGGCTGCAGGAGGTGACCGATCACCTCAACCGGCTCGGCGAGACGCACCCGGAAGTCGTCAAGGAAGCGGTGCGCGCGGTGCCCACCGGCCGGATCGGCGAAGTGCTGCGCCTGCTCGCCGAGGAAAGTGTGCCCCTGCGCAACTTCCGCGACGCGATCGAGGCAATCGGCGAGGTCGGCCAATATGAGCGCGAAGCCGTGCCGATGGCCGAGCGGGTGCGCGTCGCGATGCGCCGCCACCTGATCGCGCCGCTCTGCGAGGCCGGCCGCCTCCGCGTGCTGATCGTCGGCGCCGATCTGGAGGAGACGATCCGCCAGACCGTCACCCCCGCCGACGGCCAGATGCGCCTCGCGATCAACCCGCACCAGATGCGCGCGCTGATCGCGCTGCTCTCCACCCAGGTCGCCACCAGCGGCGCGCGGGCGATCCTCACCGCGCAGGATCTCCGCCGGCCGCTCCGCCTGCTGATCGCGGGCGATCTGTTCGAGGTTCCGGTGATCAGTTTCAACGAGCTCAACCCGGCCGTGCCGCTCGACATCGTCGGCGAAATCAACGCCGCCCCGGAAAGCCTGACCAACCAGATGTCGGACGAGGTTTCCCTATGATCCGCGCTCAGCACTTCCTTGCCCTGCTTGCCTGTACCGCATTGCTGCCTGTTGCCGCATCCGCCGAGACGCCGCCCATGGGGCAGAAGCGGATCACGCTCACCGCGCGCAACCAGCGGGTCGATGTCGCCGTGGTCGATCTGTTCGGCCAGGCCGGGGTCAAGGCGAAGGTGAGCTCGGCGGTGACCGGCAAGGTCAACGGCGTGTTCGTCGGCACGCCGCGCCAGGTGTGGACCCAGCTCGCCAAGGCCTTCAACCTCGTCGCTTACTATGACGGCGCGGTGGTGCGGGTCTATTCGGCGGCGGAAGTTACCTCGCGCAGCTTCAACGCCGCCGATCCCGAGGCGGTAGTGCGCGACGCGCAGAAGCTGCGGATTCTCGACGACGCCAATCGCGTCTCCGCAGCGAGCAATTCAGTGAGCGCCACCGGCGTGCCGGCGTTCCTCGATCGCGTCGCGCAACTGGCGGGTACCGCAGGCAACCCGGCGGTGATCCCGGCCTCCGCCACATCCTCCAACGCACCCATCGTCTCGCCGCTGCTCGGCCCCGCCGCGCTGGAGACGGTGACCAGTTCGCCGCTTCGCTCCAAGGTGCTGAGCGGCGCCACGACGCGCTCGCCCTATGAGGTGCGGATCTTCTACCTCCGCTATGCGCGCGCCGACGACACGATCCAGAAGAGCTTTGACCGCACCATTACCATCCCCGGCGTCGGATCGATCCTGCGCGGGATGATGGGGGACGGGCGGCCGAGCGCGACGGTTTCGACCAGCGGCAATTTCGATGTCCAGCGCCAGTCGCTGCCGCGGCTGGGCGGGCGCGGCCTCAACGCCGTGCCGCCCGACGAGGCGCAGCGCAGCTTCGACCAGCAGGGCACGCCGGGGCTCGATACCGTCGTCGTCCGCGAGGCGGCGGTGCGGGATATCAACGGCCCGCGCGTCGAGGTCGATCCCAGCAACAACGCCGTGCTGATCCGCGACCGGCCCGAATCGATGACCGTCTACGAGGACATCGTCCGCGCACTCGACGTCGAGCCGCGCGGCGTGGAGATCGAGGCGACGATCCTCGAGCTCGATACCAGCAAGCTCAAGGAACTGGGGCTCGATTTCGGCTTCAGGACCGGCGGGCTGGGCGCGCTGTTCGGCGGCAATGCGACCAACCCGGCCAACAACTTCTCCAGCGGCAATGTCGGTGCGGCATATCTGACCGGCGGCCTGGACCTGTTCGCCGCGCGCATCACCGCGCTGGAGAAGACCGGTGCGCTGCGGGTGATCTCGCGGCCGCGGCTGAGCACGCTCAACAACATCCCCGCCGTGTTCAACAACCAGGTGCAATATTATGTCCGCGTCGCCGGCGACCGGCAGGTGGACCTGTTCCCGGTCACCGCGGGCATGGTGATGCGGGTCAACCCGTCGATCCTCTACGACGGCGGCGAGCTGCGCACCCGGATGGCGATCGAGATCCTCGACGGCTCGCCCACCGGGCTGGTGGTCGACGGCATCCCGGCGGTGAAGCAGAGCAGCATCAACACCAGCGCGGTGGTGAAGCAGGGCGAGAGCCTGCTGATCGGCGGCATGACGGTCGAGACCTCCTACGACTACAAGTCGAAGGTGCCGGTCGCGGGCGACGTGCCGATCCTCGGCCAGGCCTTCCGCAAGCGCAAGAAGGGCGACCAGCATTTCGAGCGCATCTTCCTGATCACCCCCCGCGTCGTCTCGCGCCGCGAGCAGCAGGCGGCGGCGGTGCAGCCTGCGACGGCGACCAACCCGATCCCGATAGAGCAGATCCAGGCCGCCGCCGATCACCACCAGAAGCGCCGCCGGAGGGCCCGCCGGTGAACGCGCCTTTCGCCCCGGTAAAGCCCGGCACGATGGTGCTGCGGGTGCTGAACGGTCGCCTCTCGGGCGCCGAGCACCGGCTGCACCGGGGCAAGTTCGTCCGCGTCGGGCATGGGTTCGAGCATGATATCGTGCTGCGCGATCCCTCCGCGCGCGGCGTGTCGCTGGAGCTCGACCTGGGCGAGGGCGTGGCCTGCGTGCGAGTAGCGGCGGGGCAGGTGACCTTGCTCGGGCGCCCGGTCGCGGCGGGCGAGCAGGCGTCGCTGCCGCCCTTCGTGCCGATGCTGGTGGGCGCCGTCGCCGTCGCGATCGGTGAGCCGGAGGACCCGCGCTGGGACGATGCCATCCGGCTGGCGCCTATGGTGGCGCCTGCGGCTTCTGATGCGCCCGTGCTGGCTCCGCAGCGTGCCGCGATTCCCGAGCGGGTGGCGACGCGGCTCTACCCGATGCGCGGGGCACTGGCGCTGGATCGCTATTGGCCCGCCTACGCCGCCGCCGTTGCGGCACTGCTGCTGCTCCTGCTCTTCGCGCCGCCCGCCGTCCGGTGGGCGACGCGCCAGCTGCACGATACGGCGGGGGAACAGGCGATGCTCGCTGCCGCGGGCTTCCGCGACCTCAAGGTCGAGGAGACCCGCAACGGCACCATCGTCCGCGGGATCGTCAAGGACGACGCTGCGCTCGCCCGGCTGCGGCAGGTCGTCGCCGAGCAGCTCGGCCCGGCCACGCTCGACGTCGAGACGATGGACGGCCTCGCCGCCGCCGCCACCGATCTGCTGCGCGCGCAAGGGGTCGATGCCGAGGCCATTCCCCGCCGCGGTAACGCGCTGATGGTGAAGGCCGAATTCCTCCCCGCCGATCGCCAGGCCGATCTCGCCCGGCTGATCAAGGATGACGTGCCCGGCATCACCCGCGTCGACTTCGCCACCGACGGCAAGCGCGGCGACCGCGACCTGCAATATTTCTTCTCGGGTGCCGAATACGGCCTCGCCACCTTCGTCGACGGCGACCCCGGCTACCTCACCACCGCCGACGGTACCCGCTGGTTCGCCGGCGCCACGGTGCCGACCGGCCACCGCATCGTCGCCATCGGCAACGGCCGCGCCAGCTTCGAGCGCGACGGCCGGATCGAAGAACTCGTCCTGGGACCCAGCACGCCGCCGTCCCCGGCACCCTCCACCACCCCTGGCGGCGACATCAGCGGAGTGACCACCCAATGACCAACCCGATCAACAGCGCCGTCCTCGGCACGATCGCCTCGCTCGGCAACATGGGCACCACCGAGAGCCGCACCGGCAAGGGCAACTGGTTCGAGGCGTTCGGCGAAGCCTGGGGCAAGGCACTCGACACCCAGGCCGATGCGATCACCGCCCAGTCCGACGTGGTGAGCCAGGGCGGCGACAAGCCTTCCGACATCACCCAGCTAACCACCGAATCGATGCGGATGAGCTTCATGGCGAACAGCTCGCACAGCTCGATCGACAGCGTCTCCAAGGCGCTCGAAACCATGGCGCGGAAGAACTGACGATGAGCATCGATGCGATTGGCGCGCTGGTCGCGCCGGCCGGGGGGCAGGGCACGAGCGGCGTGTCGCGCGCCTTCGAGCTGCTCGCCCCCGGCGGCGAGGGCGGCGGCGCCACCACGCCGCAGTTCGACGCGCGCTTCCAGGCGGCGCTGGAGAAGATGGGCGGGGTGCAAGGGACCGTCGCCGCCGGTCCGATCCCGCCGGCGATGAAGGGGATGTTCAACGCGCTCGACCAGGTGAACGTCCAGGCCCGCGCCGTCTCGCGCTATGCCGAGGCCGCCGAGGCCAGCGGCGGCCAGCTGACCCCGGGCGAGATGGTGCAGCTCAACATGAAGTGCTCCGAGTTCATGTTCCAGGCGCAGCTTACGTCCAATATCGCCAACCGGAGTTCGGACGGCGTGCAACAGCTGTTCAAGCAGCAATGAGCGGCCGCGCCCCCGCGCGCCGCTGGCAGGCGCGGATCGCCGCGCCGCTGCTGGTGATCGCCGCCTTCGGGCTGGCCGGCTGCAGCCGGCAGGAAGTCTATGGCAAGCTCACCGAACCGGCCGCCAACGAGATGATCGCCGTGCTCAACCAGGCCGGCATCACCGCGACCAAGGTGGCGGGGGAGAAGGACCAGTGGAGCATCGCCGTCGACCAGGCCGATTTCGCCCGCGCGGTGGAGACGCTGCGCGCCCACGGCCTGCCGCACGAGGACTATGACTCGCTCGGCTCGGTGTTCAAGAAGGAGGGCTTCACCTCGACCCCGCTGGAGGAGCGGGCGCGGCTGATCTACGGCCTCTCGCAGGAGCTGAGCCGGACGATCAGCGCCATCGATGGCGTCGTGCAGGCGCGCGTGCACCTGACCATGCCCGAGGCCGACCCGCTTTCCCGCGAAGCCAAGCCCTCGGCTGCGTCGGTGTTCGTGAAATATCGCACCGGCTTCGACCTGCGCAGCCAGACCGGGGCGATCAAGTCGCTGGTCACCAATTCGATCGACGGGCTGACCTATGACCGCGTCTCGGTGGTGATGGTGCCCGCCCAGGCCGCGCCGGTGCTGTCGGAGAGCGAGGGCATGGTGTCGGTCTCGACGCTGATGCGCGGGGGCATCGGTGTGGTCGCACTGATCGTGCTGGCGATCGCGGGACGCGGGCTGTGGCGGATGCGGAAACCCCGGACCAGCCTGCCGGATACGGTGCAGCGGTGAATCGGGAGACGCGGGCCGCCAAGCTGGCGCTGCTTGCCCGCCATTGCGGGCAGGGCCGCGGCGCGCGCTTTGCCCGCCGGGCGAGCGGGCAGCCGCCGGTAAGCTTTGGCGACCTCGCCAAGCTGCCCGACTGGCTCGACGCGCCCGAGGCGCAGCGGGCGCGGATCGCCGCGGCGGCCGGGCTGCTGCGCCTTCGCCGGGCGATCGATACCGAGCTTTCGGGCCCACGCTTGGCGGCGCTGGCGGCGGCGGTGGGCGAACCATTGTTCGACGCGGTCTGCGAAGCCGAGGTGCCGGAGATCGTCAGCGCGGAGAAGCTGCCGTCACCGGAGCGCGTGCTCGCCGTCGGCACGCAGTTGCTGGAGGCCGCCCTGCCGCTCGCCTTGCAGGACCAGTTCCCCGGTGCGCGTGACGATGCCGCGGCGCGCGGCCTGCTGGCGCGCGCCCATGCCATCGCGGAGAGCCTCGCATGACCTATCATCTCGTCCATGCCGACGATTCCGCGCTGCTGTTCAGCGAGCGGGCG
This sequence comes from Sphingomonas sp. ABOLE, assembly GCF_003950455.1. Lineage (NCBI taxonomy): Bacteria > Pseudomonadati > Pseudomonadota > Alphaproteobacteria > Sphingomonadales > Sphingomonadaceae > Sphingomonas > Sphingomonas sp. ABOLE. The sequence goes on along the minus strand of NZ_QQWY01000048.1, from coordinate 25,819 downwards.
GTGATCAAGCGCGGCGAGCGCCAGTCCTTCGCCGCTGCGGTGGCGTTGCTGGGCGCGGTGCGCGAGGCGCAGGCGCGGGCGGTGCAGGCTGCGAATGCTGCGCGGGAAGAGGCGTACAGCACTGCGCTGGACGGCGCGCGGGCCGAGATCGACTCCTTGCTCGCCGGCGAAATTGCACGGTTTTCCAGAGCTATTGATTTGCAAGAGCAGACGCGTCGTGCCGAGATCGCCGAGGCGGCGCTGGCGGCGGTGCGTGCCGTGCTCGGCGAACTCGACAACGCGACGCTGGTGCCCGCGCTGGTCGCCCGCGCGCTCGACCGCCTGCAGCCGCAGGGCGCGGTGATCGTCGCCGTGGCGCCGGACTTGGCGGACAAGGTTGCGGAGCGGCTGGAGGCGCTGACCGAAGTCAGCATCCTGCCCGACCCTGCACTCGGCGCGCACGATTGTGCGATCCGCACCGAACAGGGGCAGGTGATCGCCAGCCTGTCCGTCCAGCTCGAGACGCTTGCCAAGCGCTGGGGGGTGGCATGAGTGATCCGCTGGCGCTGTTGCGCGCGCTCGATGCGGCACCGATGTTCGAGCAGCACGGCCGCATCGTCGGCGCGCTCGGCACCACCCTGCGCGTCACCGGCGTGCGCGCGCGGATCGGCGAGAATTGCGAGATCGTCGACGCCGAGACCGGCTTCTCGCTCTGGGCCGAGGTCATCGGCCTCGCCGATGGCGGCGCGATCCTCACCCCGCTGGGCGACCTGCGCGGCTTGTCGATGCACAGCGACGTGATCCTGCGCAGCGGCGAGGATCGCGCGCCCTATGGTGCCGACATGCTCGGCCGCGTGCTCGATGCCCGGCTCCAGCCGCTCGATGGCTTGGGCGGCGTGCGTCGCGGCACCGACCGGCCGATTCATGGCGAGGCGCCCAACCCGATGCACCGCCGCCCGATCGACGCGGCGATGGAAACCGGCATCCGCGCCATCGACGGGCTGATGCCGATCGGCATCGGCCAGCGCGTCGGCATTTTCGCCAGCGCCGGCGTCGGCAAGTCGACCCTGCTCGCCAACCTGGCGCGTAACGCCCAGTGCGATGCGATCGTCATCGCGCTGATCGGCGAGCGCGGTCGGGAGGTGCGCGAGTTCATCGAGGAGATCTTGGGTGCCGAGGGGCTCGCTCGCTCGGTGGTAATCGTCGCCACCTCGGACCGTCCGGCGATGGAGCGGGTGCGCGCTGCGCATGTCGCCACCGCCATCGCCGAGGGTCTGCGCGACGAAGGACGGCATGTGTTGCTGCTGATGGACAGCGTCACCCGCTTCGCCCGCGCGCTCCGCGAGATCGGGTTGGCGGCGGGCGAGCCGGCGGTGCGGCGCGGCTTCCCGCCCTCGGTCTTCGCCGAGCTGCCGCGGCTGTTCGAGCGCAGCGGGACGGCCGCCGAGGGCGCGATCACCGCGCTCTACACCGTGCTGCTGGAGGACGAGGAGGGCGATCCGATCGGCGAGGAAGTGCGCTCGCTGCTCGACGGCCATATCATGCTGTCCCGCAAGCTCGCGTCGCGCGGCCATTATCCGGCGATCGACGTGCTGGGTAGCCTCTCGCGCCTGTTCCCGCGGCTGGCGAGCGGGGCGCAGCAGCGCGCGGCGCACGGGCTGCGCGCGATGTTGGCCAAGCTCGACGAGATCGAGCTGCTGGTCCAGATCGGCGAGTATCAGCCCGGCCGCGATCCGCTGGCCGATCGCGCGCTGGCCGAGCGCCAGGCGATCGCCGCCTATCTGCGCCAGTCCGGTAGCGAACGCACCTCGCTGGGCGAGAGCATCGCCCGGCTGCGCACCTTCGAGGAGATGGACCATGCCCGCTGACAACCGCGCGCCCGTGCTGGCGCGTATCGCCCAGATGCGCGAGCAGCGCCTCACCCGCGCGCTGATCGAGGCGCGCGAGGCCGCCGCGCAGGCGCATGCGGCGGCCAGCGCTGCCGAAGCCGCGCGCACCGCGGCGGAACGCGCGCGCGGCGATGCCCGGCTGCTGTTCCGGGCGAGCCCGGCCTGTCCGCAGACCCGGCTCTGGCTCGACCAGCGGGTGGCGGAGGAGATCGGCGCGGCGGCCCGTGCCAGCGACCAGCGCGCGCGGCACGAACTTGCGGCCCATGCCCAGGGCGCCGCCGGACGCGCGCTCGATCAGCACCGCGTTCGCAGCGAGAGCGTCGCCGCGCATCACCAGACCCTCCGCCGCGCCGAGCAGCGCCGGGCCGAGGATCGCGTCGATTCCGAGGCCGCCGCCTTCCTCCTGTCGCGGGGCTGGGCATGAACGGCGCCCCGACCGGCGGTTCGGTCCAGAGCAAGCCTGCGCCGACGCCCCGCGATGCACCGGCCAAGGGCGAGCCCGAAGCCGCACCCAAGCAGTGCAAGGCCTTCGCCGATGCGCTCTCGCGCCACGCCGGCAAGCGCGCGGCGAAGGATCCCGGCATGGACAAGGCCAACGGGCTGACGCCGATGATCGCACCGCGCGACTTCGCCGCGCTAGCGGTTGCGGCACGGCCTTCTGCGGCAGGGGCCGTCGATCCCGCCCAGCATGCCCAGTTCGACCGGATCGCCGCCGCCATCGCCGAAGTGAGCAAGACCGCGCAGCCCGAGGTGCACCTGTCGCTGTCGCTCGGGAGCTACAAGGTGGAAGGCGCGGTGCTGGGCCATGACCTGGCGGGGCAGGTCAATGTGCTGCTGATTCCCTCCGCTGCAGTGCCGCCTGCGGTGGCCGCGCAGTGGAGCGAGCAACTGCACGAGCGATTGCTGCGCCGCGAGGTCCGCGTCGGCAAGGTGGGCGTGCAGGGAAGGGCAATGCCGGTGGCGGCGCGGCGCTGACGCCGCGTCGCTCAGCGGCCGACCCGCGTCGGATCTTCCCGCAGCTGGAAGAGGGCGGAGTCGATCGTTGCGATGACCTTGTCGCTATCGCTCATGCCGGGCCGACCATCGGGATCGAGCGGCGCATTGCCGAGACCGGAAAGCCGATCGAGCACGTCGCTGGTGGGGCTGGCCGCGACCAGCGACGCGACTTCGCTGGTGAAGTCGTGCAGCGCCCGCGACAGCCGCCCTGCATCAGCCGGGCCGGCATTCAGCGTTGCGGCGAGATCGCGTGCGACGCCTTCGATGCCATAGGCATCCCCAGCCCGCAGCGGTGATCCGCCGCTCGGAGCGAGACCCAATGCGCGGGTCACGGTACCGGCGACGCGGTTGGCGAGTGTCGTCATCGCCTGGCCGGCAAGCGCGCCTGGCGTGGTTCCGGTCTGGCCGACAGCATTGATCGCGTTGAACCGCGGGCCGCCGATGCCAATGGGCTGGGTCATGACCGAATCTCGTCCGTCCGAAGCAACATGCCAGCCTGGATAGCGGCTTGGGCAGCCCGGCGCGCTCCACGAATCGCTTAGGCGATGTTCCGGAGGGGAGCGCGCCCATCTCCTGCTGCTGGTGGCATCAGCGCTTCGCAGAGCGTATCCGCTCCAGCACCGTCGGCGCGACGGTCATCCCCGCGTGTGCCATCTCGGCCGTCGGCCACGCGCCGCTCGCCACCTGCTCCTTGACCATCGCGCGGTCGGGCGGGGGCCAGCCCAGGCCGGCGTTGCGCGCACGCTCCAGCAGGCGGGCGCGGGCGGCGCGCATCTCGGGACTGGTGAAGATCAACGGCTGCTCCAGCAGTGCGTGCGCGGCCATGCTGCCGTCGTCGGCGACGCTCCACAGCGTACCGCCCCTGTCCACCAGCAGCTCGGCGATCTCCGCCTGTTCGGCATCCAGCGCCCTGCGGACGGGATCGATACCGAAGCGGTCGGTCCAGCGCGGATCGGCGCCGTGGCGGAGCAAGGTCATCACCCCGCCGAGATGGCCGAAGCTGATCGCGCTGCGCATCGGATCCTCGCCGCCCCGGGCTTGCGGATCGGGCGAGGCACCGGCGGCGAGCAGTTGCTCGGCCATGGTGGGGGCGTCCGCCAGGATGGCGAGCGACAGCGCGTTGCCGCGCTTTACCCCGTCCTTGGGCATGCCTGCGGCGAACAGCATCGTCGCCGCGTCAGCGTCGCAGCGCGCCACGGCCAAGGTGAGCAGATCGCCATATTGGCCGGCGGGCGGCTGCGGAACTTTCGGGTCGTCGAGCACTGCGGTGGTGATCAGCCGCGGGTCGCGCGCCAGCATCGCGCGTGCATCGTCGACACGCCCGTCGAAGATCGCCTCGGCGACCGCGCGGCCGGAGGCGCCGTTGTTTAGATGCGCAAGGACGCGAATACGGTCGGGCAGCACCACCGAGGCGCGCTTGGTATAGCAACTGGGCGCGGCGGCCATGCATCCTCCGATCGGGGCGGTCGCCAGCATCAGCGCGGCGAGGATGCGGATGCGGCGGTTCACAAGGCCATGCTGTAGGGAGTGGGGGAGCCCCGGGTCAATGTGCGCCCAGGCTGCTTTGCACCCAGTCCATCTGGTGCCGGGCCACCGGCGTGTCCTGATACCAAGGCTGGCCGGCGGGCTGCTTGGCGTCGAGCGGGATGCGCGTGCCATAGGCTTCGGGCGCGTCGGCAAAGATCGCGCCGGGGATGCCGCCGAGGATCGCTCCGGCAATCCGGTCGCCGCCATCCTGGATCGCCGAGAGGATCTCGCCGCGGACATAGAAGGCCGCGATCCTGGGGGCAGGCGCATCGCCGCGGATCGCGCCGGCCTGGTGGATCGTCGCGTCGCTGAGCCCGGCGGCATTGAAGGTCTGCGCGTCGCGTCCGCTCGCCAGCGCCGCCGCCGAGGCGAGACCGCCGCCCAGCGAATGGCCGGTGATCGTCACCTGCGCCTCCGGATGGCGCCCGATCGCCTTCGCGATCATCAGCGCGCGGGTATATTGATCGGAAGGCAAGCCTACTCCCTGTTGGGCATTGGCCTTCCAGTCGCTGCCGCCGGTGGTGCCGCGAAAGCTCACGACATAATTGGGGCCACCATCGCCCTCCGCCACATAGACGCGGGCGCGGAAGCTGCTCTGCGGCGAGGTCAGGTCCTCCGCGCGGAGGCCGAGTTGTGCCAGGTCGTCGCTGCTCGCGACGCGGTAGCCGGCGGGTGGGGCAGGAGTGTCGTTGTAAACGTCCGCCGCCATCGCCGCGAGGTCGATGGTGGAAGGTCCGCCGGTCCGTTCGGCCGCGAGCTGTGGGGCTTCGCTGCGAACGAACTGGACCGGCGGCGTGAGCTGCTGCCAGGCAAGCAGCTCGCGCGGGGGCAGGTGACGGGCCTGGAAATCGTCGTTCGCGGCGCGCTGCCGCGACGTCGAGATCGCCGAAGAGGACCCGATGCCGGTGGGTCGCGAGAGCTGGTCAGCTGCCGACATCATGTTCGTGGTTCCCCGTCGAAGGCCGTCGCGTGCCTCGATGCCATCGCCGGCACGGTTCGTCGCTAGACGATTCGTTTAGGCGGCCTACGCGATCCGGCGATGCCGCAGCGGGGCAGGGCATGGGAAGCAGTAGCCTACCAACGGGCTCGCACCCAATCGCCTTTCTCAGGAGCATGGACATGACGACGATCTCGACCGCCGCCTCGACTCCGTTCGCCGCCGCGCAACTGGCGCTGGCCGGCGGCGTGCTCGCCCAGCAGTTCAACCCGCTCGGCGCCAGCGCCTATGCCAGCGCGATGCTGCCGTCGCTGCTGTCGATCCAGCTGGGCACGATGGCGGGCGCCGGGCAGCTCCAGCCCCAGGCGGGCTTCACCGCCCAGACCACCAGCCAGAGTACCGCGCGCGTCGACCTGGGCGACGGCTATCACCTCGCCATCGACGAGCGGAACAGCGAAATGACGATCGTCAACGAGAAGACCGGCCAGAGCACGCGCGTGTGGGGCGATCCGCATGTCGACGTGAACGGCAAGCACCAGTTCGACTTCTACGGCACGACGACGTTCGAACTCGACAACGGCACCAAGATCACGGTCAATACCGAGCAGGCCAAGGGCAATCCCAACGTCTATTTCGCCAGCCAGGTGGTGGTGACGCGCGGCGCCAATGCGGTGGTGATCGACGGCATCAGCCAGCAGCAGCTGGGCGATCTGGCGGTCAGCGTCTCGACCAACGGCTATGCGCTGGATGCCGCCCATCGCGACGGCTTCACCGTGCTCGAGTCGTCGGGCGGCTGGCAGACCGAGCTGGGCGAGACGGTAACGCAGGCCGATGCCGACCTGACCAGGCCGGGCCAGATGTACGGGCCCGACAGCGACATGCCGAGCCTTTCCGAACTGGGCAGCGCGATCGGCGGTTTCCTGCTGTTCGGCAGCCTGTTGGGGGCGGCGTTCGATATCAACGCGTCTTTCCGAGCCGCCAGCTCGAACATGGATCGCGCGGCGCTTCCCACGCCAATCCGGCCCTATGCCTGACAGGGCAGGCGATGGGCGATGATAGAGCGTTTTTACCATGGGTGAAGACGCTCTAGATGTTTGGTTGCCGCATTTTCCGAGCCGTTCACCGTACACGGTCAACTTGAAAATGCGCTGGCTGATTTCCCGAAGCGAGTGCCGCCGCATCCGCCGGCGCCATGAGCCTCGCCGGCAAGACAGGGGAAGCCGCCCGCCGCAAGGGAGAGGCCCCCGGGGAAACGATCCCCGAGGGCCCTTCGTTTGCGTGGCAATATAGGGCGGATCAGCCGTCGACGTTGCGCCGGAAGGTCTCTGGCAGGAAGAGCAACCCGAACACCAGCGTCGCCGCCGCCACCACCACGGGATACCAGAAGCCGTGATAGATGTTGCCGTTGGCGGCGACCATCGCGAAGCCGATCGCCGGCAGCAGCCCGCCCAGCCAGCCATTGCCGATATGATAGGGCAGCGACATCGAGGTGTAGCGGATGCGACTGGGGAACAGCTCCACCAGCATCGCCGCGATCGGGCCGTAGACCATGGTGACCAGCAGCACGAGGTAGAAGAGCAGCGCCACCACCAGCGGCTTGTTCATCGCCGCGGGATCGGCCTTGGCCGGATAGCCGACCTTGGCGAGCTCGCCGGTGACGGCGGGCCTGGCCGGATCGCTGCCCTTGGCGGGCACGGCCGGTGCGCCGGCCACCTGCGCGGTAAAGGCGGCGATCGCCTTTTTGCGCGCGTCGCCGCTTACCTGGCGCGGATCGGGCGCGGTGAATTGCTTGCCGCCGATGGTGACGGTGGCGAGCGTGCCGGGGGCGGCCTTCACATTCTCATAGTTCACCCCGGCCTTGGCGAGCGCGTTCTTGACTATGTCGCAGCTCGTCGTGTCGAACGTGTTCTGGCCGACGGGATCGAATTGCGACGAGCATTCGGCCGGATCGGCGGTGACGGTGACGGGGGCCGAGGCCAGCGCGCGCGCGAGCGCCGGATTGGCGGCGTTGGTCAGCGTGTGGAACACCGGGAACAGGGTGAGCGTCGCGAGCGCGCAGCCGGTGAGGATGATCGGCTTGCGGCCGATCTTGTCGGACAGCCAGCCGAAGAACAGGAAGAAGGGCGTTCCCAGCAGCAGCGCGGTGATCGCGAGCATGTTGGCGGTCAGCCCGTCGACCTTGAGCATCTTTTCGAGGAAGAACAGCGCGTAGAGCTGGCCGGTATACCAGATCACCGCCTGGCCGGCGATCGCCCCGAAAAAGGCGATGAGCACGATCCGCAGGTTCTTCCACTGGCCGAAGGCTTCGGTGAGCGGTGCCTTGGAAGCGGTGCCTTCGGCCTTCATCTTCTTGAACACCGGGGATTCGTGCAGCTTCAGCCGCAGCCACAGGCCGACCGCGAGGAACAGGCCGGAGAGCAGATAGGGCACGCGCCAGCCCCAGGCCTTGAACGCTTCCTCGCCCACGCCGGTGACCGGCGAGCGGACGGTGATGACGATCAGCAGCGCCATGGCGAGACCCGCGGTGGCGGTGATCTGGATCCAGCTGGTGTAGAAGCCGCGCTTCCCCTCCGGCGCATGTTCGGCGACATAGGTGGCGGCCCCGCCATATTCGCCGCCCAGTGCCAGGCCCTGGAACATGCGCAGCACCACCAGCAGGATCGGCGCGGCGACGCCGGCCGTCTTGTAGGTGGGCAGGCAGCCGACCAGGAAGGTGGAAAGGCCCATCACCAGCAGGGTGATGATGAAGGTGTAGCGCCGCCCGACCATGTCGCCGATCCGCCCGAACACCAGCGCACCGAACGGTCGCACGATGAAGCCGGCGGCGAACACCAGCAGCGCCATGATGAACGAGGTGGTGGGGTTGAGCCCGGTGAGGAACTGCGCGGCGATGATCGTCGTCAGCAGCCCGTAGAGATAGAAATCATACCATTCGAACACCGTGCCGAGCGAACTGGCGGTGATCACCAGTTTCTCGCTTCGGGTCGCCTCGTGATGCCGTGGCAAGGCATCGTCCACGCTGGTTGCCATCGCATTCTCTCCTCGTTCGGCGGGTCCGTGCCGCCCGTGGTTCGGACGGTTCGGTTCAGAACCCGTATTTTGCGGCGAACTCTACACGCTCCAGGCGCCCCTTCTGTCCGGAGACCAGCGCGCGCTCGCCATGGCGGAATTCGATGCCGAGATCGACATTCTTGACCGGCGAAGTGAACAGGTTCCCTGCGATGCTGAAGGCACGCTTGTTGTGCCCGGCGATACTGGCAAGCGGCAGCGCGCTTGCATAGTCGACCTGTTGGAAAGATCCGATCAGGTTCGCGCGCCACTGGGCGGCCAGCGGCACCCGTACCGCCACCAGCCCGGCCAGCACTTTGACATGCTCGAGCCGGCCGGTCGCGGGGACGAGGACGGCGTCGGGCGCGAAGTTCAGCCCGACATAGCGGCTGATATCCCGGCCATAGGTGACCATCGCGCGCAGATCGGCCGATTTGGCGGCGTTGAGCCAGAGCTTGCCGGCGGCGGACACGCCATAGCCGGCCTGGGTGCGGCCGGTGCCGCTCGCTTCCACCCGGACCTGGCGCACCACCCCGGCCAGCGACAACTCACCACGACTTCCGATGAGGTTTAGCCGCGCGGTGGCATCGGGCAGATGATCGGTGCCGTTCTCGATCAGCGCGGGGCCGTCGAGCGTGGTGGTCGCGCTTTCCGGATTTTCCACCGCCACGCTGAGCGTCACAGCCTTGGAGAGCGGCGCCGCGTAGCGGATCTGGGGCTGGCGGGCGAAGACGGTGCCCTCGGTCGCGCCGACATAATCGGTGCTTTCGGGCAGCGCGCCGACATATTGGAAGTTGGTCCATTCCTGGCCGATCAGCAGGCGATCGACCTGCAGCCAGGCGCGGCGCAGCGCCAGCGTATAGCCATTGGTGGTGCGCTGCGATCCACCGCCGCTGATCGCCGGGGCGGCGTTGGAATCCACCTGGAAGTCGGTTTCGACATAACCCAGTACGCGGTGCCCGGCGACGGTGGAGGCGAGGTTGACCGCGAGCTGGGTCTGCTTGGCGCCGAAATCGGTATCGGTCGTGCCCTCCGCACTGCCCACCGGGATGGTCTGCGGCAGGTAGAAGTCGCGGCCGAGCGAGTTGGTGGCGACTGCGCCATTGGCGAAATGGCTGCTCGCGGCGACCAGCTTGACGAAGCCGGTGAGCTTGATGGTGGTATTGCCGCTGCGCATGCCCTCCGGCGCGGGCTTTGCCTCCAGCGCGGCGAGCTTGGCGGCGCCCTCGGCATCGGTCTGGGCGCGGCTCGGCTGGAGTGCGGTGCGCAGTTCGGCCAGTTCGGCCTCCATCTTCGCGAGCCGCGCTTCGAGCGCCGCCTCGCGCGCGCTGGGCCCGGCACGGCTCTGCGCCTGCGCGGCCATCGGGGACAGGAGCGCGGTTGCACCCAACAGCGCCGCCACGAAGGCGGCCCTCGATCCAGCCATCTCGCTCTCCCGAAACATTCGTTTGTTCTGGCGCCGACTGTCCTGCAATCGCGGCGGCGCCGACAGCGGGACCATGGTCGGGGAGGGGCGACGATGGTCGGGGGTCCGGGCGCGCGGCGGCGAGGCTATGCAGCGGAAAAGCGCGGCGACCCACGACCCGCCGCCTGCACGCGAAGGAGAGCGCCATGTCCGAAGCCATCCACCCCGTGCCCGAAGCCTGGGCGAAGAACGCGCTGATCAATGCCGATCGCTATGCCGAGCTCTACCGTCAGTCGGTGGAGGATCCGGACGGCTTCTGGCGGCAGGAGGCGCAGCGGCTCGACTGGCTCACCCCCTTCACGCGGGTGCAGCGGACCAGCTTCGACGAGGCCGATTTCGGCATTCGCTGGTTCGAGGACGGCGCGCTCAACATCGCCGCCAACTGCCTCGACCGGCACCTCGCGGTGCGCGGCGATGCGATCGCGATCCTGTGGGAAAGCGACGATCCGAGCGAGCCCGAGCGGCGGATCAGCTACCGCCAGCTCCACGCCGAGGTGTGCCGCTTCGCCAACCTGCTCAAGGCGCGCGGCGTGGGGCGCGGCGACCGGGTGACGCTGTACCTGCCGATGGTGCCCGAAGCAGCCGTCGCGATGCTCGCCTGCGCGCGGATCGGCGCGATCCACTCGATCGTCTTCGCCGGCTTCTCGCCCGACGCGCTGGCCGGGCGCATCCTCGATTGCGGCTCGCGGCTGGTGGTGACCGCCGACGAAGGGCTGCGCGGCGGGCGGCGGGTGCCGCTCAAGGCGAATGTCGACGAGGCGCTGACCCATTGCCGCGATGTCGACAGCGTCATCGTGCTTCGCCGCACCGGCGCCGAGGTGGCGATGCAGGCGGGGCGCGACGTCGATTGGCACGATTCCGTGGCAGGCCAATCGGCGGAGTGCCCGACCGAGGCGATGAACGCGGAGGACCCGCTGTTCATCCTCTATACCTCGGGCTCCACCGGCAAGCCCAAGGGCGTACTGCACACCAACGGCGGCTATGCGGTGTGGGCGTCGATGACCCACCAATATGTGTTCGACTATCGCCCGGGGCAGATCTTCTGGTGCGCGGCGGATATCGGCTGGGTCACCGGGCACAGCTATGTCGTCTATGGCCCGCTGATCAACGGCGCGACCACGGTGATGTTCGAAGGCGTGCCCAACTGGCCCGATCCCTCGCGCTTCTGGCAGGTGGTCGACAAGTTCGGGGTGGAGATCTTCTACGGTGCCCCCACGGCGCTGCGCGCGCTGATGCGCGAAGGCGATCACTGGGTGCAGAAGACCCGCCGGTTGTCGCTCAGGCTGCTCGGCTCGGTCGGCGAGCCGATCAACCCGGAGGCGTGGGAATGGTATCACCGCGTCGTCGGCGAGGGGCGCTGCCCGATCGTCGATACCTGGTGGCAGACCGAGACCGGTGCGGCGATGATCACGCCGCTGCCGGGGGCGACCGATCTCAAGCCCGGATCGGCGAGCAAGCCGATGTTCGGGGTCGCCCCGCAGCTGGTCGATAGCGAGGGCAAGGTGCTGGACGGCGCGACCGAGGGCTGCCTGGTGATCACCCAGAGCTGGCCGGGCCAGATGCGCGGGGTGTGGGGCGATCCGGAGCGCTTCTTCCAGACCTATTTCACCACCTTTCCCGGCAAATATTTCACCGGCGACGGCTGCCGCCGCGACGCCGACGGCTATTACTGGATCACCGGCCGCATCGACGATGTGATCAACGTCTCCGGTCACCGCATGGGCACGGCCGAGATCGAAAGCGCGCTGGTGGCGCACGAAGCGGTTGCCGAGGCGGCAGTGGTCGGCATGCCGCACGCGATCAAGGGGCAGGGCATCTATGCCTATGTCACCACCAATGCCGATGTGGAACCGGACGAAGCGCTGCGCCGCGCGCTGGTGCAATGGGTCCGCCACGAGATCGGGCCGATCGCCACGCCCGACGTGATCCAGTTCGCGCCCGGCCTGCCCAAGACGCGGAGCGGCAAGATCATGCGGCGCATTCTTCGCAAGATCGCCGAGAACGAAACCTCCAATCTCGGGGATATTTCTACCTTGGCGGACCCGTCGGTCGTCGCCACCTTGGTCGCCGACCGTCCGCAACTAGCGGAGGCCTGAACCGGAGGGGAAGTTGGGCAGCGCCATCCTGATCGCCGACGATCACCCGCTGTTTCGCCAGGCGCTGGGCCTGGCGGTTGCCCGGGTGCGGCCGGAGGCGCGGGTGGTCGAGGCCGGCACGCTCGCTTCCGCCGCGCGCATGGTGGAGGAGGTTCGCTCGGCGGGCGACGGGCTGGACCTGATCCTGCTCGATCTGAAGATGCCCGGCGCGCTGGGCTATTCGGGGATCGCGCTGCTCCATGCCGAGTGCCCCCGCGTGCCGATCCTGGTCGTCTCCAGCGCCGAAGGTGCGGCCGCGGCCGAGGAGGCGCGGGCGTTCGGCGCGGTCGGCTTCCTGCGCAAGGACAGCGATCTCGCCGCGATCGAGGCGGCGATCGCCAAGGCGCTGCACCGGCGGGCGCCGCCCGTCGAGCGCGCCCCGGACGATGCTGAGCTGACGCCGGTCCGGGAAACGGTGGCAAAGCTGACCCCCACCGAGCTGAAGGTGCTGCTCGCGGTGCTCGACGGCCAGCTCAACAAGCAGATCGCCCACGGGCTGGGCATCAGCGAGGCGACGGTGAAGGCGCACATGACGGTGATCATGCGCAAGCTCGACGTGCGCAACCGCACCCAGGCGGCGCTGGTCGCCCGCTCGCTAGGGCTGGACCTGCGCCACTGACACCCCATCGAGGAAGCGCCGCAGTGCCTCCGGATCGATCGGCTTGGCGTAGAGGCTGATATTGGCGGCGGCTTGCGCGGCCAGCGCCGCGCCGCTTTCGGCGGTGACCAGCGCCGCCGGCAGCCCCGGGCGCGACTTCCGCAGCGCGGCGATCAGCGCCAGCCCGTCGAGGCTGTCCTCACCCCGCCGCAGATCGGCGATCACCGCATCGAAGGGGCCGTGCGCCGCCAGTGCCGTGGCGCTGTCCTGTGCGGCGACGGGCATGTGCCCCAGTTGGCGCAGCAGCGTCACGCTTGCCTCGACGATGCCGGGATCGTCGTCGACCACCAGCAGCCGCAGCGACCGGCCCGAGGATGCCGGCGGCGGCGCGGCTGCGGCCACCGGCACCGGCGCGGCTGCGGCCACCGGCACCGGCGCGGCTACGGCCACCGACACCGGCGCGGCATGGGCGGGCAGGCACAGGCTGAACCGGCTGCCCTGGCCCGGCACCGAGCGGACCTCGACCGTGCCGCCGAGCAGCCGGGCGATGCGCGCGACCAGCGCCAGCCCCAGGCCCTGGCCCTCGACGTCGACCGCGCCCAGCCGCGTGAACTCGCCGAAGATCGTGCCGATCTGCGCCTCCGGAATGCCGACGCCGCTATCGACCACGTCGATCCGCCAAACCCCACCCCGTCGCCGCACCCCGATCAGCACGCCGCCCTTGGCGGTATAGCGTACCGCATTGACCAGCAGGTTCTGGATCACCGAGCGCACCAGCCCGGGATCGCTGTGGATCGCGCCGGGCAGCGGGCCGATCCGCAGCTTCAGTCCCTTGGCCTCGGCCATCGGCCGCAGTTCCTCGGCAAGCTCGGTGAGCAAGGGGGCGAGGGCGATCGTCTCCAGGGTCGGCTGCACCCCGCCGGCATCGAGCTTGCTGATGTCGAGCAGCGCGCGCAGCAGCTCCTCGGCACCGCGGATCGCGCCGTCGAGGCGGGCGAGGATCGGCCGCATCGTCGGCGCGATGTCGCGCTCCAGCGCGGCCGCGAACAGCCGGGCGGCGTGAAGCGGCTGGAGCAGGTCATGGCTCGCGGCGGCGAGGAAGCGGGTCTTGTCGCGATCCGCCTCGGCGAGCCGGCGATTGGCCTCGGAAAGTTCGTGGGTGCGGGCCTCGACGCGATCCTCCAGCGCCTCCAGCGTCTCGCGCAGTGCGGCGCGGGCACGGGCCTCGCTGGTGACATCGGTGAAGCTCATCACATAGCCGCCGCCGGGCATCGGCCCGCCCACCGTCTTGATCACCCGCCCGTCGGCGCGGGTCCGCTCGAAGCTGTGCTCCAGCCCGCGGCGGAGATGTTCGAGCCGCTTCTCGACATGGAAATCGGCCCCGCCCGGCCCGAAATCGCCGCGCCGGGCATTGTGGCGGATGAGGTCGGCGACGGGCGTGCCCACGCGCACCATCCCCTCGGGATAGTCGAACAGCTCAAGATAGCGGCTGTTCCAGGCGACGAGGTGGAGATCGGCATCGACCACGCTGACCCCGGCATCCATGTTCTCGAAGGTGGCGGCGAGCAGCGCGCGCGAGAAGCGCAGCGACTGGCCGCCCTCGTCGAGCAGGCGGGTGACCTGGTCGAGCCGCATCGTGCCCCCGGAGAGCGCCGAGGCGATCAGTGCACGGGCGGACGAGGCACCGATCACCCGGGCGATCAGCGCCTGTGCGCGCCGCGCCGCCTTGCCGTCGATGCGCTGCTCGCTCTCCTCGGCGAATTCGGCGAGCGCACGCTCCTTTCCGACGAAGCTGGCGGTCAGCCGGCGCAACTCGCCGATGCTGGTGATGCGGCGCTGGTCGCGGAGGAAGCGGGGCAGGGCAGGCGGCCCCATCCTTCGGGCGGCAAGCATCGCGAAGGCGAGCAGGTTGCCCCCCAGGCTCCACAGCACGCCGTGCACCAGCGGCGAGAGCCCCTGCACGCCGAGCAGCGCCAGCGGATCGAGCAAAGTGCCGGCCAGCGCGTCGAGCATCGGCTGCGGCAGCACCGGCGGCAAGGCCAGCGTGTAGAGCCACAGCAGCATGCCGGTCGCCAGGCTGGCGCGCGCGGCGAGCGGATCATTGTCGCGGCGGAGCGCGGCGAGGATCAGGTGCGGGGTATATTGCGCGGTCGCCGCAAACGCGATGAGCCCGATCGAGGCGAGCGAGTTGCGCGCCGAGATCGCCAGTCCCCAGCCGAGCGCGGCGAGCATCACTGCCGCGATTGACGCGCGCCGCACCGCCAGCATCCGCCGCCCGATCCGCCCCGCACCGTCGGGCAGTCCGCGCCGGATCATGCTGGGGAAGATCAGGTCGTTCGAGACCATAGTGGCGAGCGCATTGGCCTCCACCACCGCCATCGAGGCAGCCGCGCTGATCCCGCCGATCAACGCGATGCTGAGCACCAGCGGCGATCCCATCGCGGCGGGTAGCGCCAGCACATAGACGTCGGGCGTGGTCGCCGGCGGCAGCACCGTCAGCCCCGCCAGCGCGATCGGCAGCACCAGCACCGCCATCAGCGCGATATAGGCGGCGAAACCGAAGCGCGCGCGGACCAGGTCTCCCGGAGCGCGCGCCTCGACCAGCCCCATATAGAATTGTCGCGGCAGCCCGATGATCGCCAGCGCGGCGATCAGCCCGATCACCAGCGTGTCGACCGAAAGATGCTCGGCGCGGAACAGCGCGGCAAAGCGCGCCACCCCGGCGAGTGCGCGCTGCTCGCCCTGGCGGAGGATCACGCCTATCGCGAGCAGCGTCACCGCCAGCAGCGCGAGCAGCTTCACCAGCGAGTCGAGCCCGATCGCGTAGAGCAGCCCCTCGCTGCGCCCGGCCAGCTCGAAGCGGCGGGCGCCATAGAGGATGGCGAACAGTGCCAGCAGCATCGCCGCCGCAATCATCACCGGCTGTTCGAGGGCGACGCCCGATCCGATCCGCAGCGCGATGCCGATCGAGCGCAGCTGCAGGGCGACATAGGGCACCGAGCCGAGCAGCGCGATCACCGTCACCAGCCGGGCGACCACGATGTCGCTGCCGAAGCGCGCGGCAACGAAATCGGACACGGTGGTCGCCCGCTCGGCGGACACGGCCTCGCCCAGCCGCCGGAACAAGCCGGGTGCGAACAGCAGCGCCAGGACGGGGGCGGCATAGATCGGGAGGTAGTTCCAGCCGTCGCGAACCAGGCTGCCCACCGCCCCGTAGAAGGTCCAGCTGGAGCAATAGACGCCGAGCGCCAGCGTATAGGCGGCGGTTCGGAGCGGCGATCCGGCGGCGACGGCTGCGCGCCGCTCGGCGATCGCTGCCACGCAGAACAGCGCGAGCACCAGCCCCAACGCCAGCAGGGCGGCAGCCTCCGCGCCGATCATGCTGTGCCTCTCCTCCTCCCGCGCGTCTCGGGCGCGGCCGTTCCGGATTGAGCGTGCAAGCTTGCATGTTCCGAATGTCGCGTCGAGCCCGCTGACGATCGAATGCGCTGCGCCGGTGGGTGCCATTCCCGCACGAGCTCGGCTGCTCGGCGCCGAGGGCATGCTTGTGAGGACGGCAACACTGGCGCGCCTATGTGCGGGCCGGTGCCGCGAAATGCGCCTGGGCGCATTTCCAAACAGGCGCTTGGGTCATGGAAAAATCACTATCGTGAAAGCATCGTCGAAGGCTCCCATCTCAAAGCGGTTGGTCTCCGACGGACGTCGGCAACATTCCGGGAATGGATGGGCTTCAGGCCTCTGCTGCGTTTCTCGGCAAAGGACTTCGGCTTCGTCTTTCCTCAAACCCTTTCGAGCATCAATGCGATCCCCTGGCCCACGCCGACGCACATGAACGCCATGGCGTAGCGGCCGCCGGTGCGGTGCAGTTCCTCGACGGCGGTCATCACGATCCGTGCGCCGGACATGCCGAGCGGATGGCCGAGCGCGATCGCGCCGCCGTTGCGGTTGACGCGGGGGTCGTCCGGGCGAATGCCGAGCGTGCGCAACGTGGCGATCGCCTGGCTGGCAAAGGCCTCGTTGAGCTCGATCACGTCGAGCTGGTCGAGCGGGACGCCCGTCAGGCGGCACAGCTTGCGCGCCGCCTCGATGGGGCCGACACCCATGATGCGCGGCGCGATCCCCGTCGCTGCCATGCCCAGCACCCGGGCGCGAGGGCTGAGCCCGTGCGCGTGCGCCGCCGCCTCGCTGGCGAGCAGCATCGCCGCCGCGCCGTCGTTGAGACCCGAGGCATTGCCGGCAGTGACCGTGCCGTCCGGCCGGACGACCGGCTTCAGCCGGGCGAGCGCCTCCAGGCTGGTGGCCCGCGGATGCTCGTCCTGCGCGAAGAGGATCGGCTCGCCCTTGGGCTGGGGCACCGCGACCGGCACGATCTCCACCGCGAGGCGACCGCTGGCGATCGCCGCCGCGGTCTTTGCCTGGCTGGCGAGCGCGAAGGCGTCCTGGTCTTCGCGCTTCACCTGCCAGTGGTCGGCGACGTTCTCGCCGGTCTGCGGCATCGTGTCGACGCCGTAGCCGGCACGCAGCAGCGGGTTGACGAAGCGCCAGCCGAGCGTGGTGTCCTCGATCTTCTGGGCGCGATCGAAGGAGCTCGCGGCCTTGCCGAGCACATAGGGCGCACGGGTCATGCTCTCGACGCCGCCGGCAATCACCAGCTGGGCATCGCCGGCGCGGATCGCCTGGGCCGCGATGCCGACTGCGTTGAGCCCCGATCCGCAGAGCCGGTTGACGGTCACCCCGGGCACCGCCTCGGGCAGGCCGGAGAGCAGCACCGCCATGCGCGCGACGTTGCGATTGTCCTCGCCCGCCTGGTTGGCGCAGCCGAGCAGCACGTCGTCGACCGCTTCCCAATCGACCCGGCCGTTGCGTTCGGCGAGCGCGCGGAGCGGGATGGCGGCGAGATCGTCGGCGCGGATCGTCGACAGCGCGCCGTTGAGCTTGCCGATCGGGGTGCGGATGGCGTCGCAGACAAAGGCGTGGCGCATTACGGGTCCTGGCTGGAGGGCGTGGCGGACGGGGTATACGGCATGCGGCTCGTCGATCGCGATCGCGCGGTCAGCGCTGCTTCTTCGCGGTGGTCGCGGTGAAATCGGGGTCCTTGTTCGCCACCCAGTCGACGAACTTCCGGACGTTGGGATTCGCCAGCAGCGCCTCGACATCGTTGCCGTGGCGCTGCAGTTCGGCGTTGGTGAAGTTGGCGATCAGCGTCTGCTGGCAGATCGCATGCATCGGCACGACATCGCGCCCGCCGCGGCTCTTCGGCACCGGATGGTGCCAGACGGTCGTCTTGCCCATAGGCCGTCCGCACAGCCAGCACTGCAAAGCTGCTTCGGGCGGTTCCTCCACACGAAGCAGCTCGCCATAGGGGTCTTTCTTCGACTGTCTGCGGTTCATGGGCAACGGTCCTACCCGCTTTGGCGACCCGCCGCTACAGGCCGCGCAGCGCCGCGCTCTGGTCGAGCACCGCGCCGCCCGCAGGTCGACGCCGAGCACCGACACGGTGATGCTGTCGCCGACCTCGAGGCCCAGCGCGGCCGCCGGATCGTCTTCCAGCGCGACGGGTAGCAGCGTGGGCCGAGAGCAAGAGCGCAGCTTGCAAGCCCCGCCCGAGCGCGTGCCGGCACCGGGCGCGGCACGCGAACCCGGCGAGGCTCATTCGGTCTTGAGGTTCGGATATTTGATGCCGAGCTGGTCGAGATAGGTCGGGTACTTCTTGGGATCATAGTAGAACGGCTTCATCTTGGGCCGCAGGCGCTCCATCAGTTCCTGGTTGAGGTGGATGGCGGGCTGATCGGTAGGGGCGACCACCGGGTCATATTTCTGGTCCTTGAGCTGCACGTCGCGAAAATAGGCCTTGGCGTCGGCGAGCAGCTTGGGATCGGTCATCAGGTCGAGCACGGTCAGCGATACCGCCTTGGCGCCGGCAACCGCGCCCTTGTGCGCGATCGGCGTCGCCATCGCGATCGCTGAGAGAACGTTATGGCCGATCATGCTGGGAATGTTCGACGGGAAGCGGATGGTGATCGTCGGCACCGTCCACATGATGTCGCCGATATCGTCCGACCCGCCGCCCAGCGAGCGCTCGCGGGTCTCCGGCGTGGAGAGCGGGCCGATCTCGGTCGGCAGCGGCTTCAGCGTGCGCCCGTTCGCCTGCTGCACGGCCTTGGCGAAGGCCTGGTCGTCGGCGGTCCAGGCCGGCATGCCGATCGCCTTGATGTTGGCATAGGCCGCCTCGGCCATCGGCTTGTTGGCGAAATTGGGCGCGGCATAGCCGAGCAGATGGCGTTCGACGGTGGTGCCGGTGGCCTTGGCCGCGGCCTCCGAAATCTCGTTGCCGAGATTGTACAGATTGCGGACGCTGTCGAAATTCTGCTCGCGGAAATAATACCAGACCGAGGCGAGGTCCGGCACGATGTTCGGCTGCCCGCCGCCATTGGTGATCACATAGTGCGAACGCTGGGTGACGGGGAGATGCTCGCGGCGGAAGTTCCACGCCGTGTCCATGATCTCGACGCCGTCGAGCGCGCTGCGCCCCTCCCAGGGCATCCCGGCGGCGTGGGCGGTCTTGCCGTGGAAGGTATATTCCACCGATACCAGCGCGTTGTTGCCGAGATTGCCGTATGCCGTGCCGAAATCGCTGCTGACATGGGTGAAGATCGTCGCGTCGACATCCTTGAACAGCCCGGCCTTGACGTAGAAGGCCTTGGCGCCGAGCAGTTCCTCGGCGACGCCGGGCCACAGCATCAGCCGGCCGGAAATGTGGTTCTTTTCCATCACCGCCTTGGTGGCGATCGCCGCGGCGATGATCAGCGGCATGCCGGCATTATGCCCCTCGCCATGGCCGGGTGCGCCCGGCACCAGCGGCTTGAGCGTCGGCGAGCCCGGCACCTGCGAGAGGCCGAGCAGGCAGTCGACGTCGCTGCCTAGTGCGATCAGCGGCCCGCCGGTGCCCCAGGTCGCGGTCCAGGCCGTGGGCATGCCGGCGACGCCCTTGGTGATCGTGAAGCCGTTCTTGGCCAGGATGCCGGTCAGATACTCCATCGTTTGATATTCCTGGAAACCCGGCTCGGCGAAGCTGAACACCGAATCCACCATCTCCTGCACCAGCTTGGCATGGCCATCGATGTTGGCGACGGCATCGGCCTTCATCTGGGCGAGCTTGGGATCGGCGACCGCTGCCTGCGGGGCCGGCGGACCGGCGGGGCGGGGCGCGGCGACCGCGATCTGGGTGAGGGTGGTGCTCGCGATCAGCGCGGTCGCGAGGGTGCGGGACAAGAGGGTCATGGCCAGTCTCTCCTGGGGGTAAGGAAGCGGGAGCCGGGCGCGCGCGATCGGCGACGCCCGGCGACGTCAGAAGTGGAAGCGCACGCCCAGCCGGTAGACCCGGCCGAGCACGTCGTAGAGGTTGCGGTTGGTCTGCGGATAGGCCGGGGTGTTGTTGCCGGTGGGCCCGTTGCCGACGAGCACCGGGTCGGTATCGAACAGGTTGCGGATCGACAGGAAGCCCTGGAAGTTCACCCGCCCGACCGCGAACTCGCGATTGGCCTGCAGGTCGAAATAGATCGCGCCGGCGATGCGATTGGTGTTGACCGTCCGGTTGGCGACGGTCGAGACCGGGCAGTCGGTGGAGCAGACGACATAGCTGTTGTCGTACACCCCGCTGCTCACGCCGCGGCCGACCAGCTGGAAGGTCCAGCGATCCACGTCGTACCCCGCCGAGAAGCGATAGCTCCAGTCGGGCAGGCTGCCCGAATTCTGCCCCGCCGCCTCGGTGGGCACGTCGATGCCGTTGTTGGTGTAGAGGCTGAGGTTGCGCGTCACCAGCGCGCGCAGCGTCGCCTTGCCGGCACCCAGATTGCGGCGATAGCTCAGCTCGAAGTCGATGCCCTTGGAGAGGATCGAGACGAAGTTGGTCGGCTTCAGCTCGATATTGGTGATCGCGAGCCCCGCACCCGTCGCGCCGCGCCCGCCGGTGGTAGTGATCGCCGCGCAGGCCGCGGCATTGGCCTGCTCATAGCATTGGGTGACCAGCGTCTGCGCGGTGATCGTGTTGATCGCGCCGCCCAGCTTGATCCGGTAAAAGTCGACCGAGGCCGCTAGACCGGGCACGAAGCTGGGGGTGAACACCGCGCCCACGCCCAGCGTCTTGGCGATCTCGGGATTCAGCGCGGGGTTGCCGATCGTCGCCTCAAGGAACTGGTCGGTCCGCTGGGCGCCATTGGCCAGCGGCACGTTGACCGTGTTGGTGCGGCCGGTGGCGGCGGCGAACAGCTCGCCCAGATTGGGTGCGCGGATGTCGCGCGAATAGGTGGCGCGCAGCTTGATGTCCGGGATCGGCTGCCAGGTGGCCCCGGCCTTCCAGGTGGTGACGCTGCCCGAGGTGGAATAGTCGGTCACGCGCAGCGCGCCGTTGAAGTCGGCGCCCTTGAACAGCGGCACCAGCGTCTCGGCATAGGCTTCCTTGACCGTATAATGGCCGAAGCTGGGCAGGTAATTGCCGTAGATCCAGGTGGGCGTGGAGACGCCGTTGACCAGGCTCGGCTGGAACAGCGGGTCGACATAGCCCGACACTGCCTCGCGCCGCCATTCCCCGCCGAAAGCGAGCGAGATCGGCCCCGCCCATAGGTCGACCAGGTTGTTGGTCGAGAAGTTGAGTGCTGCCACGTCCTGCTTGAGCGTCTGGTACCGCAGCGGCTGCTGGCCGTCGTAGAAGATATAGTCGAGCGCCGCCTGGCTGACGCCGCCGACGCCGATCCGGTTGATCGGCACGCAGCCATTGCTCGGACTGGTCAGCGTCGAGCGGCAGACGATCGTGCCCGCGGCGATGCCGGCGCTGTTGCCGGCGGGGGCGACCACCGCGTCGGTCGCCAGCGCGAGGCGAGTGACGTTCCAGGCGTTGGTCAGCAGCTCCTGCGTCTTGGTGACGCCCTTCTGGTAATAGCCGCTCCACGCCCAGTCGATCGGCCCGACGACGAACTTGCCGCTGCCGCCGAGCACATAGCGATAGACTTCGCGGCTATTGTCGCTGCCCTGCGGCGGGATGCCGGCATTGCTGGTGCCGATCGCGATGGTGGAGATCCGGCTCGCCGCCGCGACCGAGGCGTTATAGGCGCTCACCTGGTTGAGGAAGGACTGCGGCAGATAGGCGTTGACCAGCCCGCCATTGGCGGCGGTGGGCGCGACCTGGATGGTCACGCCGGTCGAGGGCGTCTGCTGATAATAGCTCTGGCCCTGATAGCGGCTGTACGCGACCTGGGCGTAGAGCTCGATCGCGTCGGAAAAGGCGTAGCTCGCCCGCCCGAAGCCGCTGCCGCGCGTCTCGGCGGGGAGCAGGGTGGCGCTGCCGAGATGGCCCTGACGAGTCAGCTTATAGTCGCCGCCCACCATCCACTGGCCGTTGACCTGGCCGAAGGCGAGTGTTCCGGTGGTTGCCTTGCCGGTGGCCGGATCGATCGTGCCGAAATAGGTGCCGCGGAACGGGCCGGTGCTGATCAGGCCGCCAGGGGTGAACTGGCTGGTGCCGATGCCCCCCTGGATCAGGCGCGCCGGATAGCAGATCGTCGCGGCGTTGCTGTCGCTGCAGGCCGCCGCCGAATAGGCGGGGTTGTCGATCTGGAAGAAGCCGGCATCGTTCCAGTCGCGGTCGATCGACTGGATGCCATATTGCTTGAAATATTCGCCGCTGGCGAGGAGGTGGCCCTTGCCCCCGGCGAACGGCGTGCCTGCGGTGAGCGACACCTTGTGGTTGGGGCCGTCGCCATAGGTGGTGATGCCGTACTCATAGTCGCCCGAGACGCCCTTGAACTCCTTGTCGAGGATGAAGTTGACCACGCCCGAGACCGCGTCCGAGCCATAGGCCGAGGAGGCGCCGCCGGTGACGACCTCGACGCGCTTGATCAGCGCCTGGGGGAAGGTGTTGACGTCGACCACGCCGTTGGTCGCCGAGGCGACCGAGCGCTGGCCGTCGAACAGGACCAGCGTGCGATTGGCGCCGAGCGCGCGCAGATTGACCGAGGCGATGCCCGCCAGACCGTTGCTCAGCGAGCCGTTGGAATTCGCCGCCGTCGATCCGCCGCGCACCGCGGGCAGCGTGTTGACGAGATCGGCGATGTTGGCCGGCGCCTCGGTCTGGATCTCCTTGCTGCTGATCACGCTGACCGGGGTGGGCGCGCTGTATCCGTCGCGTTCGATACGCGTGCCGGTGACGACGATGTCGCCGCCCGGATCGGCGATCGGTTCGCCGGTGAGCGGATCGACCGCGATCTCCGGCTTGCCGCCCGGCGTGTTGGTGGTCTGCCCTTCGGCCGGCGCCGACTTGTCGGGGCCGCGCGCCTCGATCTGTGCGAAGGCCGATCCCGACCAGGCGAGGCAAAGGATCAGTGCGCCCGGCGCGACCGCGGCGAAGCGGACGCGGCGCTGGATGCTGGACGGACGCGCGGATGCGCGGCCGATGCGACTCTCGTGCATGTTGTGAACCCCCGTGGTGACGTGGCGTCTCTCCCGCGTGGTTGGTTCGTCCTGCCTCGGGTGCGTTCCGTCGTTGCGTCGCCCCTGTTATGCGATGCAGTGTAGCGAAAGCGCATCTTCGCTTCCCGGCAAAGAATGCAACCGGGAGCGGGCTGTTTGATGGAATCGAACGGAAACTGGGTAGTGTGCGCCGGATTTGTGCGCGGCAACCCTTTGCATTGAAGCTTAGTGTCAGGGGTGGCGAATGGAGTCGAGCACTACCGGCGCCACGATCCGCCGCTCCACCGATCGCATCAGGAAGCTGCTGCGGATGCGCGCGACATGCGGCAGAGTCGACAGCTCGCGCCGGTAGACGCGGTCATAATCCTCGAACGAGCGGACATGGATCATCATGATGAAGTCCGTCTCGCCCGAGACGAAGCTGCAGAACGACATCGAAGGACAGCGTACCACTGCCGATTCGAACTCGTTCAACGCCTGCTCCGCCTGCGAGCTGAGCTCGATCGAGACCAGCACGTCGATGCCATAGCCCAAGGCCGCCATGTTGAGTTCGGCGGTATAGCCCCGGATCACGCCGCGATCCTCGAGGATCTTGCGCCGCCGCGCGGTTGCCGTGCTCGACAGATGGACGCGTTCGCCCAGCGCCACATCCGAACTGCGGCCGTCGTACACGAGGTGGTTGAGGATGCGGAGATCGGTACCGTCGAGATCGCTGGTGGTGGAATTGTTCATCTGGCGCCCCTTCCGTTGAACAAATCAATCAATCTGCTGTGAAAAGTTGTGCATATTTGTTGGGATGCACAACGGCTTCTGCGGTTAGGATGCGGCGGCGCAGCACCACAATGGGGAGATCGGGCATGCGGGGGCGGGTAAGCGGAAGGGCGATGGCGATTTGGCTGGCGGCGAGTGCCGCCGCGCTGCCGGCGCAGGCGCAGGAAGCGCCGCTGCTGCCGGTGAAAGCGGTGCCGGCGGAGGGCCGCATCCTGTTCACGCTGCCCCGCCCGGACGCCGATGGCGTCGCCGGCCGCTTCCTTTATGCGACGACGATGCGCAGCGGGCTGGGCTCGGCCAATCTGCGCATCGATCGCGGCATGGTCGGCCCCGAACAGATCCTCGCCTTTCGCCGCATCGGCAAGAAGGTGGCGGTGACCTTCGAGAACTGGCGCTTCCGCGCGACCGGCGATGCCGCGGTGGCCGAGGGCGGCCGCTCCAGCTTTCCGTTCAGCGTGGTGGCGATGCTCGACGTGGTGGCGACCGGGCCCGACGGTGCAATGACAATCGACATCGCGCCGTTCCTCACCCGCGACACGGTGGGGCTGGCCGACGCGCTGAACGAAGGCGGCAAGGGCTTTCGCCTGGCGGACTCGCTGAGCGCCGCTGATCCGAGCTCGGTGAAGGTATTTCCCGACAATATCGAGATCGACGCGCTCCAGACCTATCAGAGCGACACGCCCGGCCGCGAAGTCTCCGCCATTGCGGCCGAACCTCGCCAGCTCGGCTTCGTCGTCCATCACAGCTTCGTGCGCCTGCCGGGCCCCGGCTTCCAGGTGCGGCGCTTCGACCCCCGATCGGGGACGAGCGGGGAGCGCTATTACGACTATGGCACGCCGCTCGGCCAGGACGTGGTGCAGCAGCTCGCCAACCATTTCCGCCTCGAGAAGGTCGATCCCGCCGCGCCGCGGTCGCGGGTGAAGAAGCCGATCATCTTCTATGTCGATCGCGCCGCGCCGGAGCCGATCCGCACCGCGCTGGTGGAAGGGGTGAACTATTGGCGCACGGCGTTCGACAAGGCCGGGCTGATCGACGCCTTCCGTGCCGAGGTGCTGCCCGAGGGCGCCGATCCGATGGACGTGCGCTACAACATGGTCAACTGGAGCAACCGGCTGACGCGCGGCTGGTCCTATGGCGGCGGCATCGTCGATCCGCGCACGGGCGAGATCGTCAAGGGCAATGTCGTGATCGGCGCGCTGCGCGTGCGGCAGGACATGGCGATCTTTGAGGGGCTGGTCGGCACCGCCCGGAATGGCAGCGGCGGTCCCAACGATCCGGTGCGCGTCTCGCTCGATCGTATCCGCCAGCTCGGCGCGCATGAAGTGGGCCACGCGCTCGGCTTCATGCACAATTTCGCCGGCAGCACCCAGGATCGCACCACCGTGATGGACTATCCGCCGCCGCGCATCAAATTGACCGGCGGCGCGATCGACCTTTCGGACGCCTATGCCAAGGGCGGCGGCGCCTGGGACGATTACACCGTCGACTGGCTCTATGGTCAGCCCGCTCCCGGCGTCGATCCGGACGCGGCGGCGCGGCAGAAGGCGCTCGACGTGCAGGCTCGCGGGCTGCGCTTCGTCACCGATGTCGATGGCCGCGCCCCCGATACGCCGAGCCCGTGGGGCAGCATGTGGGACGACGGGCCCGATCCGGTGGCGTCGCTGCGCCACATGCTGGCGGTGCGACGGGTGGCGCTCGCCAATTTCGGCCCGGGCGTGCTGCGCAAGGACGAGGCGCTCGCCGATCTGCGGCGCAAGTTCGTGCCGGTCTGGCTGCTCCATCGCTACGACATCGATGCCGTCGGCAAGCTCGTCGGCGGGATCGATTCCGATTATGCGGTGGCGGGGGACAACCATCCGCCGGCAAAGCCGGTGCCCGCCGCCATGAACCGCGCCGGGTTTGCCGGAGGCTCCAACTCCTGAGAAGGTGGAGCCTGTATGAGCAAGACGACGAACAAGTTTTCTCCTGAGGTCCGCGAGCGTGCGGTGCGGATGGTATTCGATCACGAGC
>NZ_QQWY01000047.1:0-32814 GCF_003950455.1 Sphingomonas sp. ABOLE | reverse complement strand
CATCGCCGGATAGAACTGAGCCGTCGCCTTTCTGGCGCGACCGTAGAAGGCAGCAACAAGTAAGATCTCGCGCCGGCTATCTGGGCGAGCTTGGCGTAGGATTCCGCCCCCTCCCGCAAACGCCCCCATTTCGGGTGCGATCGTCAGTCACATCGCTCTCAGGCTTCTTTGAAAGGTTCTCCGGCGCCGGCTTCAGGACAGAGAAAAAGCCTGCGGGTGGATCGTTGGCGGTGGCGCGGGATCGCACTTCCGTCACCCTGTTCGTGGCCTGGTCGCGGAAGAACGGGCAATCCTCCCGGTGCTCAGGGCGCTGGGTCAGCCGCCGAAGGTAATAGGTTTCGGCCTCGGAGAGATAAGCCGGCGTCAGAACGGGAGGCGCCTTGTCGCGCCCGAGGCAGTCGCAGGCGATCCATTTCAGACCAATCCGAGCCTGCTGCACCAGGTTGATGCCGGCGATCTCGTCGCGGTGACTACCTTCCCCAACATACCAGCGAACCAGCGCGTCCCGCACGATCGGCGGCAGCGGAATCCTCGATCCGTCAAGTCCTTTGGTGTCGCGGTCTATAAGCCACATCGCTCTGACCTCCAAATCGGCGTCGACGAAAGTGTCTCTGCCTTTGCTTTGCTTGACAAGCTTTCCCCTCCCGCACTCCACTTCATGAAACAGCACCTGGAGAGCCAGAAATGCTCCGATCGATCTACTTCGCTGCCGCGCTTGGCGTCGCCTTTGGGCCGCCGGCAATCGCGCAGAACCGCCCGTCACGTCAGGTTCAGCTGATCCAGCTCGGATCGGAGCCAACGGTGCCCGAAGCCGAACCTGCAGCGGCCACTCAGGAGGTCGCGCCAGAGCCTCCTGCGCTCACGCAGGCGATGTTGAATGCCTTTCGCGTTCACGACCTCAGTCGGCAGTATGTCGAATTTCAGATGGCACAAGGTTTTGGCGGCACAGGGCCGGCGCGCCTGCCACAACCTGCGGCCCTGCCACGGGTGGCTCCGATCTCCTCAATCCAAGTTCCAGCTTGGATGCGTGCGGCGCCCGTGTATCCCTCGATCCGCTATAACGGTAGATGTGAGCCCATCCCTTATGCTCCATCCGGGTTGCTCGGCTATGCCGCGGAGGCGCGGCGCGCAAGCTACTATTCGATGATGAGTGCCATCGCGTGCGAGCACGGGATACCCGTTGGTCTCTTCGACGCGGTGATCATGCAAGAGAGTCGCTATAACCCTCTCGCTGTCTCAAGCGCCAAGGCTTACGGCCTAGCGCAACTTATGCCAGGCACAGCGGCTGGTCTTGGAGTGGACCGATACGATGTCGTCCAGAATCTCCGCGGCGGTGCCCGCTATCTCCGCCAACAACTGGATCGATATGGTCAGGTGCACCTTGCCCTAGCTGCTTACAATGCAGGACCGGGGCGCGTGAAAGCCAGCGTGCCGCGAATAAACGAGACACAAAAATATGTGGCGTCCATCATCGATAAATGGTCGTCCCTCGCAACCGGTCCCGTGCTCCAGGCGAGCACGATGGGACGGAGGCCGGTACGTCGGGAAGCGGGCGTCTTAAGCTTCTGAAGGCGGATGACGGCGGCGACGTCCTCTCAGGCTGCCGCCAGTCGTTCCTTCGAGGCCCGCTTTTGCTGCCGACGCCTTAGCACAACCATCGTCTGCTGCTTCCGAATCTTGCGCCCCCTTGCATCCTCGACCTTGTCGTTCGACACGACGTCGTGGATCGCTATTTCATACTCCGGGAGCCGGTCCTCGCTTTCGACTTTCTTGAGCTGCTGTCGAAACTTCGCTGTTCCAGCTTGCGAACCGATCTTCGACGCTAAATATTCGAGTGGAACCTCATAATCCCCGCTATCGCTATAGCAATGAGCGAGCTCGTAGATACGACGTTCGATCGAACCCAGTTTGAAGTAATCTGGGTGATAATTATACATTCGGTTGTCGTAGGTGATGGCTCGCGCTAGCCAATCACAGATCATGACACGCACTGACTCTAGCTGAACCGTCCCATCGGGAAGCCGGCGGGTCTCCGAGTGCGCTTCCGAAAACCAGGAGAAATAGCCTCGCGTTCCTCGGTTCCCGGTCTCGATGTTGGTCTGGATCTGGGTGCCCTGAAGGCGTGCCAAAGCGTCAGAAAATCGCTCGTAATCGCGTTTCGAGGGACGATTTACGCCGGTCACGCGGAAGAAGTCATGGGTGTTGAACTTCACCTCGCGACCAGATTCGCCAAGATCCTGCATGCGATTCGCGATCACCGAAGAAACATAAATGAGGATTTCCTTGTCCCACATGGTAGCAATACCCATGGAACTTGGCTTGATCTGGATCTTCACGTCGCCAAATTCGTAGCGGATCTCTTCCATTTGAGGCTTTTTGGACAGCGCGAAGAGCGGAAAGTCCATGACGCTGCGCTCGCCGCGGACCTTCCCGGTCATTGGGCTATCCAACCGATCGAAAAGTCGACCCTGCATCGGAGCGCTGATTGTCTTGGTCATCCCTCTTTCCTCGGATTCTCACGTTGAAGAATAAGCGATCTTAACCCTACGGTCAGCCCCAACGGGCACGGCATACCCGATAGCACGAGCATTTGTTCACCATCTGGCCCGCGGCACTGGCTAGCGGACGCCGAAATGGGGGGATTAGCAGCCCGCGCTCGTGCTTTCAGGTATATCGTCTCAGCATGCCTTGGGCTGGTCCATCCAGCGAGCGCAGAAGAGCGCCTATCGGCCTGGCGGTCGCTGTCGTCTCCATGCAGCGAACTGCTAGAGCGCGGTTCGCCTCCTTCAGGCCGTGCATGGTCCTTCCTAAGTGGAGCTCGCCCTTAGCGGCCTTTCCACTCATCCCGCGCAGGTACGCACCGGGCTTTCGCACTTCCCCTGAACGGAATTTCTGGATCGTAGCGATGACCGACGCCGCGGCTCCTCGAACCCCCATGACCCGGCACGCTTCCCTCCAGGCGTGCGCCGGGATCTGATGCTGGGCAGACAGCCTCTCCGCAGTCGCAACGACAACACCCCACGGACGATCGCCGTTGAGAAGGTCCGCGCAGATGTCGGGTGCCACTTCAGCCAGGAAGGACGGCGTGACCCCGTGAATGGCGAGGTCCTTCTCCACCAGCGATTCGTCGGCAGATGTGAGCGTGCCGGATCCACGACTACTGCTCACCGCTGAGCCCCTACCTGTAACTGCTTTAGCAGGTTGAGGTTGGTTTGTAGTTGTTATGTGGGCGAAGTCCTCTTCATCCGAGCATGAAATTTCTTCCATCTGCGCTTTGGAATCGTCCAATAGCGCTAGCCTAACTTCCTCAGCCAACGCCTTCTCTCTTTCCTCCATCTGCTCGACGCACGAACGTAGCAGATCAGGATCGCGCGAGCCCTTGAGTTGGGCAGCCGCCATGTGGACCAGCGCAAGCTCTCGATCGGCGTCTACGTGCGGCAACCCGCTATCGACCACGGTTTGAGCCAGCTCTCGAACCTTGCGCCGGCATGCCTTGAGACGTCGATTGAGAACCTCCAACTCCTTGTCCTTGACCGCACCTCGTTCAGCAATCTCGACGAATTCACGGTAGCGCGCGCCGATCGGTGCAAGAACGATCCCGTAGGCCCAGCGGAGCGAACCGTTTGCGTCTCTTTGGCCGCCACGATGTCCATTGGGGCTGTCGCGATAGGCAATCAAGCCGAGCTGCTGTGCCTGCTTCAGGATGTTTTGTACCTGCCTGACGCCGACACCGAGCTTTTCAGCGAGGAGTGCGTTGCTCGGCCAGACCACCGGGGTTGAACCGGGCACCCAATCCTGCGGCTTCGTCCAGGAAAACAGCAAATCGATCAAAGTGATGACCCGGAGAGGAATGCGCTCGTAGCTTGCAGCCCTCTTGAGTGCAGTCAGCAGCTTGCCCGGCGAAAGCGACAGCTCCACGCCGTCGAATTTCGCGGCGAATGCATCGGCGGTTGCGGCTGCCTGGTCATACTTACGCAATCCCGCTCCAGGGCGCAGGGCACGAGTCATCGTTCGGTTCTCCGGTGCTGGAGCCCGTGCAGGCAAAGAGATCCCGTGGCTACCGATCGGCGCGAAAAGGATCTGCTTGTTCAGCGGTGGTTTAGAGGCCGCTCATCGACCGGCTTCAAACCCATTTAACCTGGTCGGCCGTAGGCCGGTGGCTGCGCTCTGCTCGAGTCTCCTGTTTGCGATCTTCGCCTTCGTGGAAGCACACTTGGTCAGCCTCGAAGGTCGTGGCCAGGATAGACACCGTCACCGTTGCCGGTCTTCACCTTTGGTTCGTGCTATCGGGTATGGCTGCCACCAAAAGTTCGTGCTTTCGGGTATCACGTGACCGGAAGTTCGTGCTTTTGGGTAACGCATCCCCTCACGGACTCGTGCTTTCAGGTATCGCGTCACGCATGATTGCCTGCTGTTCGGCCGTCCCAGCGGCTGGGACGCTTGCTTGACCGCCGATTCGGGGCAGATCCCGCTAGGTATGTTCGAGAGGTGTTCCTCTTCGCCTCCCCCGGCGGCCCAGCGCAAGGGCTCGTGCTATCAGGCATCACGTCAGCAATTAGGCCATTGCTTCAATGCGTTATGGGCTACCTTGCCTAGCGCCTCTTAACTGTGATGCTTGGGCTTGTTTGGTCGACCGTTCTCCAGATCCATGCAAGGCAGGAGCCGGCTCGTGCTTTCGGGCATGCCGTCACAGCACGGATGGGACCGCATTCTGACCGTCTGGCGATCAGATTAGGACCAGTGCTTTTCTGAATGTTTGGTGGCTGGAGTGAGTTCTCAACAGCCGGCTCGCGGAGCCAATTACGCTTATCTCGCGAGCGAATGACAGGTGCGACCCTGTTACCTCAAAAATTCGATACAGCGCTTAGCGCGATCCGTTGGTCCTTGCGCTTAGCGAAGCCACGATAGTCTACTTCAAGCCTCTCCAAAACCACCTGCTGGATGTGCCTGCCATGAGTCGGATAGATATCAGACGCTTCCAGGCCATCGATCATCGCAAGAAGATCAAATATTTTTTCCGGCAGACCCTGAAGCGCATTCGATATGAGCATTGCAATATTGGTATATGCGTCATGCTCTACCTGCGGATATTCACGGATCAGCTGTATGGAAAGGGCCGCTTGGTAGTATCCGACTTTTAGTACATCGAGCAAAACGTAAACTTCTCCCAGCTTGATTGGGGAGCGCTTCGATCGATCATCGTTGAAGATGCGCCCTAGACGGCTTTTGGTTAGCCTCCGGGAGCACGCCGCCTCGATGTCTCTATAGCTGAGCTTCTGCTCCTTGATAATTGCTCCCAAGAAGTCGGCATACTCGACCTCCGCTCTACCGCACTCGTCCGCGGATCGCTCCGCAGTGGGCACTAACTGCATACGAAACCCCCTGTTCAGGACAGGGAAAAGTAACCATCAGCCGTCCCATTTTGCAACCTAAAATGAGGCGTGGATGAAGGCCCGGGAGCTATCGGATAGGTACTACCTTCCCATCGGTGCGCTTTGCAGCCCCTTTGTACGCCTTAGCGTCAAGCATAGAGAGCCCAAATTTCGTTACGAACTCAGTCCTATTCTCCTCAACCACAAGGTCGAACAGCAGAAGCGATACCGCGTTAGCGAAACTAACGCTGTCTCCCAAAAGTTTTTCTATCTCCGGTATCGAATCATCAATCGCATCGTAGCTTGATTCCAATATCGTGATTTTAAGCGGTAAATCGCCATCGGTTGGGATGATTTCCAGATGTTTCTTCAGGTCTTCCGCCCGATAGTTTTTATGCAACTCACTCGCACTAGCACTGCGTTCGTCGATGATTTGGGCGAGGCTACCGAACGTCGTCTTGCTGTTTGAGAACAAGCGAATGCACTCGGTTATCAGCCGGAAATAGCCCTCCGAGATATTCCAGCTCCACTCGCGACTTGCCTGTTCCATCAAACCTAGACGCCCTTTTCCTGCCCCCAACGGGCTGCTGCGACCTTTGCAACCGTGTCGCACGATGTTGTCGTTAACAGCCGGTTATAGGCTTCCTGGAGCGGATGATCGAATCGGTTTTTCGCGAATATCGCGGTAAGTCCCGATTTCGGGACGCCCGCGGATATTTTGTCGGAGTACAGCCGAGTTCATGTCCCAGCTCCGGGACAAGGGTTTCGCGAATCATAGTCGCGTACCTGCTAATCGTTGAAATGCTCTTAATCGTACCAAGTTCCGGCGAGTTTGTTTGCTCCGGAGAATCCCGGTGAGCCAACCTTGGCTTGGGCGCAGTGACCGCGCTCAGTCCAAGGAGACCTTTCGTATGAAGACTCTGTTCACCGCACGTCGCGCCGAGACCGCCGGTCTCGTTGCCACGGCAGCCATCGCCGCAGCGATGCTCGCGGGTCCGGCCTTCGCCGGCGCCGACACCACGTTCGACACGGCCCTGACGCAGTTCACCAACTTCCTGCAGGGCTCGGGCGGCAAGATCATCACCGTGCTGTCGCTTGCCGGTGGTGTCGTCGGCCTGGCCTCGGGCCGCTTCTCGCTCAGCCAGGTCGCGATCCCCGTCGGCGTCGGCGTCGGTGCCGGCACCGGTATCCCGATCGTCACCTCGACCGTCACCGCGACGATCTGACCGTCTGCTCCGGCGAAGTCGGCAGCTTCGCCGGAGCCCTTCGAGAAGGTGGCGCGATGGCAGACAAGTACGTGATCCACTCGCATCTGGATGATCCTGAGCTGATCGGGTTTTGGACGCTGGACGAGTTCCTCGCGATGATCATCCCCTTCGTTTGGGGGATCCTTTCCCAGCACATCGTTTTCGGCATTGGTTTCGCGATCGCGTGCTGGTGGCTGTTACGCAAGGCAAAGGCCGGGAAAGCGACGTCTTGGCTGATTCATCTGGCCTATTGGCATCTGCCCGGAGGATTTCCCTCCGTTCGGGCCACGCCACCTTCCTACCTCCGCGTGATGGTGGGCTGACATGGATTTCACCTATCAGCATGGGCAGAGCCAGCGGATCCTCCGCCAGCGCAATCTGCTCGGAATGGCCGTCCTCGCTCTCGCAGGCGTCATCGGCGTTATGCTTCTCGTCTCGGCCACCCGGCCCCGCGAGATCGTCCTCCAGCCGGTGCTTCGCTCGCCGCTGCTCCTCAGCAGCGCGGGCGTCTCGCGCGAGTATCTGGAGCTGGTGACGCGCGACACCGCCGTCCTGGTTCTCGATCGCTCTCCGAGCAACCTCGACTACTGGATGAACTCGGTCCTCGATATCACGAGCGCCAAGGCGCACGGGAAGATCAAGGCGGATCTGCTCAAGGTCGTTGACGAACAGCGCAGCTCCAGCATCGCGCAGTTCTTCACCATTCAGTCGATGACCGTCGATCCGAAGAACCTTCGCTCGACCGTCACTGGCCAGCTCCACACCATCGTGGGGCAAAAGATCATCTCTAACGACGTCCGCACCTTTCAATTCGATTGGGAGTATAACGGCGTCTCGTTGAAGCTCGCTGGCTTCGGGATGGTCGTCGATCCCAAGTCGCGAAAGGCACTTCCATGAACTACCTGGCCATCGGTAGCGCGGTGCTCGGCACCGCGCTCGTCTCGCGCCTGTGCATGCTCAGCCGGATGCTCGGCGCAGCGCTCCTCGCAGCGGCGATGTTCCTGTTCTTCGCGCGGCCCGCGCTCGCTGCCGATCAGACCGTGCAGGCCTCGGACGGCGGGCAGGTGTCCTGCAACGCTTCCGCCAAGGACCTGACCCGCATCAGCCTGGTCGAGGACGAGTTCTCGAGCGTTTCAAAGATCAACACGGGCAACCCCACGGACGACTTCAGCGTCGTCAACGAGCCGGTGCGCGGCGACATCTACCTGTCGGTGCCGGAAGGGTTCACCCGCCCTGCCCTCTCCTTCTTCGCCACCAGCAAGCGCGGATACGTTTACAAGTTCGTGTGCCGTGTGTCCGGCGCCGATGCGGTCCAGGTGTTCATCTCGAACCCCGCTATCGCCAAGGCGGAGGCCGCTGAGGGTGGCACCGCCGTCAAGGCCGCGCAGCGTTCGCCGCAGGACGCGGCCGTCGATCTAGTCCAGGCCATGTACACGAACCGCGTTCTCGACGGCTACGAGATGCGCCAGCGCTCGCTGCGTCCCGTCTATGTCGGCAATCTCAAGGTCCAGATGATCGCCGAGTACCGCGGCGACGAGATGACGGGTCGGGTGCTGCGCATCGAGAACAAGGGGAAGGATGAGGCGCTTCTCAACGAAGCGACCGTCGCCCCCTCCACCGCACTCGCCGTGTCGATCGTCCAGCCCAAGCTGGCCGCTGGGCAGGTTACGACGGCGTATCTCGTCTCTCGCACCACGGGGAATTGACCATGGGCCTCTCCGACATGTTCTCCCGCAACCGGAAGGCGCTGGATCCCGCGCCTTCCGACAACACCGTCTCGCCTGTCGCGGGTGACCTGGGCGGCAATGATGCCGTCAAGAAGAAGCAGCGCATGATGCTGGCGGGCGGTGGCCTTGTCGGCCTCGTCGGCGCCAGCTTCTGGATCTTCGGCGGTGACGGGAAGCCCAAGGCCGATCCTGACAAGCCGACCGAGGTCACGGTCTCAACCAAGGATCTGATGAACCGCAACCTCTCCGAACAGGAGTGGATGTCGCTCTCGGAGAACCGCTTCCAGAGCGTCGACAACCAGCTCAAGGCGGCGAACGGCACCAACTCCCGCGTCGACCAGCTCCAGCAGCAGCTGGATCAGCTGAAGTCGCAGAATCAGTCCATGAGCGCGGATGGTCAGCGCGTGGTCAGCGCCTACCAGGCCGAGAACGAGCAGCTGCGCCGCCAGCTGAACGAGCGCGCCGCCGCCCCCGCGCCGACGATCGCCGGCCCTGCAGCCATGTACGGTCCGACGGGCCAGCAGCTCTACCAGCGGCCTGACGCGAAGGGCGGTGCCAAAGCGGCAGCGGATGCAGGCCCGCCCCCGGCCCCTACCCGTGCGAACGAGATCAAGCTGGTCTCCTTCACTACGGCCGACACCGGCACGGCAAAGAAGGTGGAGAAGGGCAACACCGTCTACACGGACAGCCCGAACTACCTGCCGCCGAACTCCTTCGCGACCGCTCGCGTGATCGTCGGCGTAGATGCGACCGCCGGCACTAACAGCCAGACCGATCCCATGCCGGTGGTGCTCCGCGTGACTGGCCCTGCGCGCAGCGTCTTCTCCAACGGCAAGCTCCTCACCACCAAGATCCAGGGCTGCCTGATCAACGGCGCGGCGCGCGGCGAGCTGTCGAGCGAGAAGGTCTATGTGAAGCTGCAGAAGATGACCTGCCCGCAGCCGGGTGGGCGCTACGCCGTCAGCGAGGTGAAGGGCTTCATCGCGTTCGGCGGCAAGGCCGGCGTTCGCGGCCGCGTCGTGAGCCGCGAAGGCTCCCTCGTTTCGCAGGCCTTCCTCGCCGGCCTCGTCGGCGGTTTCGGGCGAGGCTTCTCCGCCAATGCGCAGCAGTCCTTCATGGCGCCGAGCGTGACCGTGAACGGCAAGCGCCAGCAGCTCAGCGTCGAGGACATCGCGCAGGGCGGCCTCGGCCAGGGCGTCGCGCAGACCGGCGACATGGTCTCGAAGTACCTGATCGAGCGCGCCGAGCAGTACCAGCCCGTCATCGAAATGCCGACGGGTATCGATGTCGAAATCGTCTTCCTGGAGGGCGTCCATGTCCGCAACTGAG
The DNA here is from genome assembly GCF_003950455.1 of Sphingomonas sp. ABOLE. Classification (NCBI taxonomy): domain Bacteria; kingdom Pseudomonadati; phylum Pseudomonadota; class Alphaproteobacteria; order Sphingomonadales; family Sphingomonadaceae; genus Sphingomonas; species Sphingomonas sp. ABOLE. The sequence continues at coordinate 23,139 of NZ_QQWY01000047.1, read as the reverse complement.
AATAAGGATCTGCGCAGCAAGAAGCTGCGCAACGTCGGTGTGACCGCGCTGCTCGGCATCATCAGCTTCGCCGGCGCTGCTTGGGCAACCCCGAGCCTCCTTCCACATCTCTCCGGCGCTTCGGCGCGGCAGGATAAGGTGGTCGAGCTCCTGAAGGCCCGCCTGCCCAAGACGCAGATCACCAAGGTGAACTGCGAGAAGGTCAACGGCCTGTGCGAGGTGACCGCCGGCACGACGCTCTTCTACGTCGACCAAAGCGCTCGCTTCCTCGTCATCGGCCGCGTCTACGACATGCAGACGCAGCAGGATCTAACCGCGGTTCGCCTCCTCGAGATGAACCCGGACATGCTGGTCGGCGGCGCAGCGAAGGCGGCCAATGCAGGCGGTGACGGCGACAAGGATGCGCCGATCACCCGGTCAGCGAAGACGCCGCCCCCGGCCATCAAGCATCTCGATCTGAGCGGCCTTCCCCAGAGCGGCGCGATCGCGTGGGGCAATCCCTCGGGGACGACCGTCACCGTCTTCAGCGACTTCCGCTGCAGCTACTGCCGCGCGCTCAGCAACAGCCTGCGCGACATGAATGTTCGGGTTGTTGAGCGGCCGATTTCGACGCTCGGCAGCCGTGAGCTGGCCAACCAGGTGTACTGCGCGAAAAATCGCGAGAAGGCGCTGCACCAGGCCTACGCCGGCGAGCCGGTCCAATCGGGCGGCTCCTGCGACACCTCAGGCCTCGATGCGAACGAGAAGTACGCCCGCGCCAACGGCCTCGCCGGCACGCCCGTCATCGTCCGCTCCGATGGTGCGGTCATCGAAGGCTACCGCCCGAAGGAGTTTCTGAAGGCCTGGATCGATGGAGGCCGCTCGTGAACGCGAACCTCGCGCGCGCCGCGCTTCTCATGGCCAGCGCTACCGCGCTGTCCAGCTGCATGGGCCTCAGCGGCAACATCAAGGGCAGCTTCACCTGCGGCGCGCCTGAAGGTGGCAGCTGCGCCCCGACGTCGATCATCGACGACAAGGCGCTGTCGATGATCGCAGGAGACGAGGGCGACACCCAGCTCTCCCCAGCTGGCCCCTACAGCGCTCCCAAGGACGCGGCGCAGACGATCCGCGCGGTTGCCTCGGCCAATCCTGCGCGCACTGGCGAGAAGGTGCTTCGGATCGTCTTCCCGTCCTACATCGACGGCATCGGACGCCTTCACGAGCGGTCGATCGTGCATGCCGTGGTCGACCGCGGTGACTGGCAGAGCGCTGCCGCGCAGGACGCGGTGGCAACCAGCCCCGCCGAGGTCGCTGCCGCCACCGGCTCTGGCACGCTCCTGGCCGCCGTCGAGCGCGCAGAAGTGCCCGGGGCCGACGGCGACGACGCTGCAATGCCTGATCCTGCTGCGGTCGAGGCGGCACGATCGCGAGCGAGCGCATCGACGACGCCGGCGGCCGCAGATCCGATCGGCGCGATCAAGGAAGACGTGGCGCGGCGGCTCTTGCCCGCCAAGCCCTCCGAGGCGGTCCGCTCCACCAACGCCGGCACCAACCCGCTCCCCAGGGTGTCGCTCAACCTCCCGTCCGCCAAGCCCAACCCCACTTCTTCCGCGAACCTCGCCCCTGCTCGCGCGAACGGCACGATCGTGCCGGCGCGGGCGGCAGAGGCGGGCAAGGCGGCGATCGGCGCCATGAACACGAACCCGCTTATCCGCTCGGCGGCTGCAACCCTTGAGAACGACACGCGCTCCGCAGCTGGGTCGGTGCCGGTGCCAACCCTCCGCGCGCCCTCCTTCCCCGGTGTGAATGGAGGCGACCGATGAGCTTCGTGCGCAACATGCTCAACCTGATGCTCGGGGATTCCGCGACGCCGGAGTCCGAGCGTCCGTCGACCGCGGTGCCGCGCTTCTGCAACTGGCTGCCGTACCGAAGCTTCGACCCCAAGGCGAACATCTTCTACAACGCTGGCTCGCGCGGTTTCGTCGTGGAAGCGACGCCTATGGTCGGTGCCAGTGAGCGCACTGGCGAGATCATGACGCAGTTCCTCTCGGAGGCAGTGCCGGCACCGGGATCTTTAGAGTTCCACTCCTGGCAGAGCCCGCGCGTGGGCGGCCGCCTCTCTCAGTGGTACATGCCGCGCTACGCCGCCGCCGGCATCTACGAGCGCATGGCGAAACACCGCACGGAGTATCTGCAGAACGGCGTTTGGTCCTCGCTCTCGTCGTCCTCGCCGATGCACCTGCGCAACCATCGTCTCCTCATCGCCTATGCCACGCCCGAGACGAGCCGCGTCACCAACGAGGAAATCACGGCTACGCTTGATGCGCTTCTTGCGATGCTGGAATCGATCAGCGTTCACGCAAGGGCGATCGATCCTGCCGGCCTGATCGGGTGGATCGACGATATCATCTCGCCGACCACGGCGCCGGGTGACGACACTATCACCTACAACCCCTTCGATCCAATTGCCGATCAGGCGGTCCGTCAGGACCTCGAGATGAAGATTGAGCCGGACCGGGTGCTCCTCCGTACCGAGCGCTTTCGCCCCACGGGCCGCACCGTCGATAACGCGCCAGAGATCGGGGAAATTTACCCTGACGTATTCGACGTCCGCAGCTTTTCGGTCCGCAATCTGCCGCCTCGTTGGGCTCCCTGGGATAGTGCCAAGCTCATTGGCGACATCTTTGCCGACAAGCTGCGCTTCCCCTGCCCCGTTTCGACCAACCTGCTGATCGACTTTCCGGATGCCGAGGCCGAGGCGCAGCGCGCGGGGCGCAAATTCCTGCGCACGACCTCGCTGGCCGACAGCAAATCGGCGCGGCTGCTTCCCCAGCTCAAGGATCAGTCCGCGGAGTGGCAGCACGTCCGAGACGAACTTCGCCAAGGCCGCAGGCTCCTGCAGGTGTTCTACTCGGTCACCGCATTCAGTCCCATGGGCAAGGGCGACGCCAACGAGCGTGTGCTGAAGTCGATCTACCGGTCCGCCGGGTGGGATCTGCTCGACGATCGCTACCTGCAGGTTCAGGGCCTGCTCGCGGCCATGCCTATGACCATGAGCAACGGTCTCTCTTACGACCTGCGCAACATGAAGCGGATGCGGACGATGCTCAGCACGACCGCCGGCAATCTCGCGCCGATGCAGGGCGAGTATCTGGGCGGGCATATCCCGCATCTCATGCTGATCGGTAGGCGGGGCCAACCCTTCTACTGGTCACCCTTCGAGAACAGCGCTGGCAACCACAACGTGGCGGTCTTCGGCAAATCGGGGTCGGGCAAGTCGGTCGCGCTCCAGGAGCTCTGCGCAGCGCTGTGCGGCGCCGGCTCCAAGGTTGTCGTGATCGATGATGGCCGCTCTTTCGAGCACTCGGCCAAGCTGCAGAACGGCGCGTTCGTCGAGTTCACCATGTCGTCGGGGTTTTGCATCAACCCCTTCTCGATGATCGACCCGGTGCAGGCCGAGAACGACGAGGATTACCTCCTCGACTGCCTGGCGATGCTCAAGTCGATCATCAGCCAAATGGCCCGGCACATCGACAAGCTGAACGACACCGAACGCGGCCTCATCGACGGCGCGGTCAACCACGTGTGGTCGACCAGCGGCCGCCAGGGTTCGATCGATGAAGTGATCGAGGCGCTCAACGGCGCCGGCACGGATCTGGCGCGCGACCTTGGCATCGCGATGCGGCCGTTCTCGGCCGCCGGCACCTATGGCCGGTTCTTCCAAGGTGAGGTGTCGTTCCAGCTCAAGGCAGACCTGACCGTCTTCGAGCTGTCCGACCTCTCCTCCCGCGAAGAGCTGCGTTCGGTAGTGCTGACCGCCATCATGTTCCTGGCCAGCCAGATGATGCGCAAGGTCGATCGCTCGATACCCAAGGCGCTGCTCCTCGATGAGGCCTGGCAGATGCTGAAGGGCGGCTCCATGGCCGACTTCATTGAGGCCTATGCCCGCACGTGCCGAAAGTACGGCGCGTCGCTGGTGACCGCGACGCAAAGCCTCAACGACTATTACAAGTCCGATGGCTCCAAGGCTGCACTCGAGAACAGCGATTGGTTCGTCATCCTTCAGCAGAAGGAAGAGACTATCGCCGACTTCAAGAAGCACGACCGCTTCGAGATGGACGATCACACCGACGCACTCCTGCGCTCGCTGAAGCGGCAGGGCCGGGAGTATTCGGACATCCTCATCAAGGGGCCAGACATGTTGGCCACTGGCCGCCTCGTCCTTGATCCCTATTCGGCGACCGTGTTTTCCTCGAGCCCGCAGACCTTCGCCGACATCAAGTCGCTGATGGCGCAGGGCCTCACCATGGAAGCCGCGATCGAGCGGATCGCCTTCCCCGACAATCCTGAGAAATGGAGCGGCGCCGACACTGGCCTCGCGATGGCAGCGGAGTGATCGACATGTCGCTTGCACAGACAGAACCGAAGGTGGTGCATCTGCACCTCAGGCGTCAGCCAGCGAAGCCCGACTATGGCTTCGTCGCCTACGCTTTCCTCCACTTCGCCGGCTTCATCGCCACCACCCTTCTCATGACGATGGGCGTCTTCGTGCTCGCCTTCCTCGCGATCGGTGACTTCTCGATCGACGGCATGATGCACCACCTGGCAAATCTGTCGTCGCGCTACATCGCCGCCGACGCGGCCCGCGTCGCCAGCTTCAAGCTCATGATCGGCAGCGCCGGCATGCTGATCGCGCTGGCGATCATGTTCTTCCGCCGCGGCGCGATACTGCCGCCCCGTACCCCAGCATCCTCGCTCGCAGGAGGCCAGACCCATGTCTGATGTGATCGGGAGCACCGAGCCCGCTGCTTCGCAGTCCCCGTCCGCGACCTCCGCGGTTGAGGTCAAGCGGGCCCGGACCGTCTTCGCCGGCTACACGGCCAGCCAGCTGCTTCTTGGCCTCGTCATCCTCGCGCTCGCAATCTGGGCGATCTGGGTCACGCGCACGCTGATGATGCCGCGTGAACAGCACATCGTCCGCGCCGACCTTTCGCGGATCGTCGGCGAGTATGTGACCGCGCAGTCGCGCACGCTCACCCCGCCCGAGCGCGTCCAGAGCGAGATGAAGCAGTTCATGTCCTCGCTCGATGCCGAGCTTGGTCGGCGCGGCGCCAAGGGCCAGGTCGTGCTCGTCGGCGAGGCGGTCCTGTCGAAAGGCGTGCCGGACATCACCGACGACGTAGCGAAGGCGGTGTACGCCTCTGGCGTCAATCGTCCGAAGCCTGCCTCTGAGGCTGAGCTGCGCGCGGCGATCCAGCGCCAGCAGATGCAAACGGGTCAGCAGGCTGCGCCGCAGCAGCAGCTCGCCCCGCAGATGCCCGCCCCTGCAGCTGCGGCACCCGACATGAGCGGCTTCGCACCGGCGCAGGGCGCGCCGGCAGCGACAGCGCCGTCGAACGGACCTGTCGGCGCCGCCATGCAGTCCTTTGGAGGCCCCGATGCCGGCGGCTACTGAAGCAGCTGCAGCTGCGCCTCAGCGCTGGCGGCCCCGCAAGCACCTCTGGGCGGCGGTTGCGCTCATGATCGGCGGCACGGCCTGCTACCAGGGCATCAGCGCATGGCGGGAGGAACACGCGTTCCTCATCAACCGCACGGACTCGCTGCCGGTCTGGGCCTTCTGGATCCACAAGAACCACATGCCGCAGCGCGGCCAATATGTGTTCTTCAAGCCGCCCGCCACTGCGCTAGTCATTCGACACTTCGGGAACAAGCCGGAGATGTTCGGCAAGATCGTCTACGGCATGCCGGGTGACACGGTGACGCATCAAGCCGCTGACGTCTTCGTGAACGGCAAGCTGGTCGCGCACATGAAGGCGCTGACCAAGGCCGGTGAGCCGCTGACCGCTGGCCCGACGGGGAAGATCCCCGCCGGCTGCTACTATGTCGGCACGCCGCACAAGGACGGCTTCGACAGCCGATATGCCGAGATCGGCTATGCGTGTGCCGGCAAGATCATCGGTACGGGAGTGCCGATCCTGTGAAGCGCGCCCTCGAGTCTGTCGCGATCGTGGCGCTCCTCTCGGTGAGCCTCACCTCGTCCATTCACGCCAGCGATCATGGAACGATGGGGCAGACCTTCCCCATCATCGAGCCCGACCTGCTCGCGACCATCGAGGGTCGTCTCAAGCACCTGCAGGCAACCGGCGAGATCGACCGCATGAATGCCACCTTCGCCAAGCGCGCGGAGGCGAAGGTTCGCCGCCCCGTGCCGGTGGCCGGCATCTCCCGCGCAACCGAGGCGCGCGTGTGGGACTATGATCCGTCCGTCTCGGTCGATCACGACGTCCGCGACACCAAGGGCAACATGATTGCCCGCGCTGGGCAGGCGGTGAACCCGCTCGACTTCGTGACCATGCATCAGGCTCTCGTCTTCGTAGACGGCGACAGCAAGACGCAAATGGCCTGGGCGACCGAGCGCTACAGCGACCTGAAGGCCAAGATCATCCTCGTAAGCGGCGCGCCGCTCGAGGAAATGACCAATCGTCAGCGGCGCTTCTACTTCGACCAGGAAGGTCGCCTCACGGGTCGGCTAGGCATCCGGCACACGCCGGCAGTCGTCGAGCAGGCGGGGCGCGTCCTGAAGATCTCCGAAATCGTCCTCAAGGGAGCCGACTGATGCCCCTCTGGCTCGACATGCTTCGCACGCCCATGGCAGCGCCCGAGACCCGTGCCCTGCGCGCTGATCGCCGGATCTGGCAGGTGCTTTGTGTCGCCTCCGCGGCGACTGTTCTCCTGATTTCCCCGCTGACGAAGCTATTCGGTAGCGCCGCGGCGGTGCTGGTGGGAGCGCTACTCGCAATGACGGCCATCAAGACGGTCTTCTACCTCGCGCGGAAGAAGTCGGCCGACGACCGCTATCTCGACGTGGTCACGGAAGATGGGCTGTGAACTGGCACGTCGATCCTTCAGATATAGTCTCGATGATCGTGACCTTCGTGTCGGGAGCGGTCGTCCTCATCAATGTCGCCGAGCTTCGTCGATCATGGGAGGCGCGGAAGTGAGCCGTCCCCGCCATCCTACGAACCTTGCTGAAGCCTTTCCGCATGACGGACTTCGCCTCGTACGGGACGAGCTCGTGGCTGAGGCTCCTCAGATCCGCGCCCGCACTCTTGCTACTAAGCAGTGTGGTGAAGTCGCGGTGATATCCCTGAGCCCCCTTCTGGTCAGGTCCATCCCAATGCACACCCGCATCACATCTACCGTTGAAAATTTGAAACAATATCGGCAGAGTACAAAATACACATCCAAAAGGAGCTGTGACTATGATTCCACAAATCAATCCTTGGGCAGCCCTAACCTTCGTGGAGATTTTGGTAATATCTGGAATATTCATTTTCTTCGCGGCGCGCTTGTACCGTTAAAGCAGCTCCGCAACCTCCTAGTCGTTTTTCTCGCGATTTTCGCTGGCGCGACAATCGCCCCGAGTGCCCGCGCGCAGGTGACGACCTGCAGCGGCCACTTCGTGAACCCGATCACGGATGTTTGCTGGTCGTGCCTGTTCCCGCTGTCGATCGGCGGCCTGTCGATCTGGCCGAGCACGCGCCCCGACACCAGCAACCCGGCCCTCCCGATCTGCGCGTGCGGATCGCCGGTGCCGCGAATCGGCATCGCCGCCGGCTTCTGGGAGCCTGTCCGCCTCGCCGACGTGTCGACTAAGCCCTGGTGCTTCGTCTCACTTGGCGGCGCCAAGATCGCGCCCAACTTCAACATCGGCAATGGCTACGTTCAGGGTCCTTCGCAGATTGGCGGTAAGTCGCAGAGCACGTCGAAGTGGCACGTCCACTGGTATATCTACCCGTTGCTCTACTGGATGGAGATCCTCACCGACTTCATCTGCTTCGAGCAAACCAGCTTCGACATTGCCTACATCACCGAGATCGATCCGCTCTGGCAGGATGACAGCCTCACCACGATCCTGAACCCCGAAGCGGTCCTTTTCTCGAACCCCATCGCGCAGGCCGCGTGCGCCGCTGATTGCATTGCGGGCACGGTTGGCCTGCCCCTCGATCCGCTCTTCTGGTGCGCTGGTTGTCAGGGCCCGATGTACCCGGTGAACGGCAATGTGCCAGCGCATGTCGACCATGTGCAGGCCTCACGCCTCGCCCTCACCCGCTTCGCCTTCAAGTTGCACCGCGAGGGCTTGGCCTGGGGTACGATGGGCTCGGCGGGACTGTGCAACAAGTATCTGATGCCGGTGCTGCGCAAGCAGCAATACCGCGTCCAGATGACCAATCCGATCCCGACCGTCTTCGGTCCCGGATCCTGCGGGCCGCTCGGCGGCTCGACGCTGCTCCCCACGACAGGTCGTGCCTTCCCCGTCATCGGCGAGGACATGGGCTATCTCGTGTGGCGCAAGCGCAACTGCTGCGTGCTTTGAGGAGACACCAGACATGCGCCGCTTCCTGATCGTAGCAGCTGCCCTCGCCGCCGGTGCCGGCATTCAGGCGCTCGCCCAGAATGCCCCGGCGGTGATGCAGCAGGTCCAGGACCTCGACGTCAACGCCATCCAGAAGCGTGCCGCCGCGATGCAGGAGGATGCGGCCAAGTTCGCCGAGCACGTCCGCAATCGCGGCGATGCCTTCCGCCAGGAGGCGCTCGAGATGCAGGACAAGCTGCCGCAGACCCTGACCAATCTGGCGAAGGCCGATCTCCCGCGTGGGCCGGAAGGCGCTTTCGACTTCAACGAGATCATCAAGGGCGCGAGCCAGAATGCGACTGCGACGCGGGGCCAGGCTCCGCAGATCATCGCGTTCGCTAGTCTCTCGATGCCCCCTGAATCCCTCCGGCGCATGATCGCCGAGACGACCAAGGCCGGCGGCATCGTGGTGTTCCGCGGCTTCCCCAACAACTCGCTGAAGGACTTCAGCGCGGCGATGCGGAACGTGGTGAAGAAGGAGGATCAGCTCTCCAACGTCGGCATCGATCCCCGTCTCTTCCGCGCCTTCGACGTGCAGGCGGTGCCCGCCTATGTTGCGGTGTCCTCCGACTTCGACCTGTGCTCGGGCTTCTCCTGCCAGGACAAGCTTCCGCCCTATGACCGGATGACCGGCAATGTGACCGTCCGCTATGCGCTCGAGACCTTCTCGGATGCGCGCGGACCCGGTGCCGCGGTCTCCAAGATCGCGCTGGCCAATATGGCGAAGGCCGGGTCGTGAAGCGCCTCGCCCTCACCCTCCTGATCTCGGTTGCGCTCGGCTCGGCCGCCGGCGTCGCCCAGCAGTCCGCGCAGACCACGCAGCAGGCACGCGATGAGGGCAATTCTTTCGGCAAGGCAACACGAGCCGGCGCGGACAAGCCCACGAACGGGATGGAAAACCAGGTGCCTGGCTACGCCGGCACAAACCTCCCGCAGACGGGCTATTTCAGCAACCCGGAGCAGCTGACGACGGACGGCGCGATCGCCGCGCAGGGCAATGAGACCTTCGATACCGTCATCGACAAGCAAGGCACGCGTGCGCAGTTCACGAACAACGAGCTGATCGACACAACCAAGCGGGCAACTGCGGTCGAGCAGGATCCGAACAGCTATCTGGGCGGGGAAAGCCTTGGCGGTTCGCAAGGGACCTGCAAGCCCCTTCCCCCGGGTGCTGGCCAGAAGGGCTATTACGAGGCGACCTGTAACCAGGGCTCCAAGCCTGAAGAGCGCCAGGAGAGCTGCACGAGCCGGATCGAGACCGAGGTCAAGAACACCGAGGAGTTCAAGTACCTGGTGGTGCCGAGCAACGCCTATGGCACCCCCCTCACTCGGCAATCCCAGGTGGATCCTCTCGTCGCCTCCGGCCAGTGCCGCGCGTCGGGTGCCTCCTATGGCGGCTGCACAGCGCACGACATGTTCGGCTTCGCCCGCAACAAGTTCTGCGGCGACTTCACGGCGCGCGAGTACATCTGCAAAGCCGACTTCCCCGAGATGGCGACCTTCAGTCCGAGCAAGACCGGCTATAGCTGGTATGCAAAGCAGGGCACTAAGACGGTCGACGTTCACCGGACCACCACCTGCGGCGCGCTCGACGGCGACCCAAACTGCACGGCTCAAGGTGCGGAGGTCTGCACCGAAGGCCCCGAGACCCGTGTAATCGAGGGCGTGTCGGTTACCCAGAGCTGCTGGGCCTGGTCCAAGCCTTTCACTTGCCAGCGCATCGTCAAGGCCAGCGACTGCAGCACGCTCGATGCCGATCCCAAGTGCAAGTTCCTCCGCGACGAGTGCCTGGATGATCCGCAGTCGGGTGCCTGTCAGGTAAACCAGCGCGTCTACAGCTGCCCGCTGCCCGATGCGCCGGCATCGGGGCAGAGCGAGTATATCTGCGGCAACGACGTCTACTGCATGAACGGCAATTGCGAGCCGATCGAGCGCGAGGCCTCGACCGAGTTCAAGGACGCGCTGGTTGCTCTCAACGCCCTTGGCCAAGCCGGTAAGGAGTTCGATCCGGACAAGCTGACGGTCTTCACCGGCGAGCGCGACACCTGCAGCAAGCAGATCTTCGGCGCCTCTAACTGCTGTTCCGGCAAAGGCGTCCCGCTGCTCACCCCGTGGCTGTGCAGCTCGGCCGAGAAGGAGCTGGATAAGAAGGACGACAAGGGCCTTTGCTACAAGGTCGGATCCTACTGCGCGTCCAAGATTCTCGGCGTCTGCATCACCTCTCGAGATGCCTATTGCTGCTTCGGCAGCAAGCTGAGCCGGATCCTGCAGGTCCAGGGTCGTCCCCAGATCAACAAGCCCTGGGGCAGCCCGAAGGACGAGCAGTGCAAGGGCTTCACGATCGAGGAGTTCCAGCGCCTCGACCTGTCGAAGATGGATTTTTCCGAGGTCTATGCCGAGTTCACCGAGGCCGTGAAGCTTCCGGATGAAGTCCAGACCATGACCGACATCCAGAAGAAAATTCAGGACTATTATGACCTTAACACCGGCAAATGACCTGCCCGTGGCTACACCGCGGCACCCTTGCGTGATCGACCTGTCGGTGCTCGAGCTGGCGACCTTCATGCGGGTTTACCGCTCGGGGAAGCCCAGCTCGGCCGAGGAGATCGCCGCGACGCTGAGCATTTGGTTCCGCTGCGACATCATCGGCGCGGATCTTCGCGACATGCTCGTCGGCATGGTCAGTCGCGGCTTCCTCGCCAACCATGCCCGCGGCTTCGTCCGCGCAACCAGCCACGGCCGCCGGCATGCGCGGCCGCATCTCTACGGCGTCGTCCAGATGCTCGATTCCGGCACCAAGATGCTCGACGCGGCCGTCATGCTCTCCCTGGTCGGCATCGCCGCCCACGAGCTCGACGGCGAAATCGACAATGAAACCATCGTTGATTGAGGGGAAGGATCTCTCGATGCGCAAACTTGTGAGCCTCACTTTCGCCGCCCTGATCGGGCTCGGCACGCCGATGCACGCTGCCGCTCAGACTGAAGAGCCCGAGGCCCAAACGGTCGACCAGGACAGCGCCGGCGCCGGCGACGTCCAGCAGGGCGACGACTTCTATTGCCGCGAGCGCCGCCTCGGCCAGTGGTTCTACTGCGAGCGGCCGAAGGTCGATAAGCCGAAGCAGCAGCAGGCGGCTCCCGCTCCTCAGAAGACGGCAACGGAGCAGCTGGCGGCGATCGGCAAGGAGCTGGACGAGCTCAAGGCCCGCGCGGTCCTCAACCCCACGGAAGAGAACATCATCGCCTATGTTCGCTTCCAGCGCGAGCAGCTCGACCGCGCCTCGCTGTTCTCCGACACCTGGCAGCGCGCCCTGTGGCAGAACCCCGACATCGACTACACGCTGCAGCGCCCCGTCTCGACGGTCGGCAAGCGCGCGTGGACAGATAACCGCAAGGCAGATCGCACGCAGGCCCTGCAGCACCTGAGCCAGCGCTACGGCATGTTCTACTTCTTTGCGCAGTCCTGCGGCGCCTGCGAGGTGTTCGGCCCGATCCTGCGCTCGGTCGCCGACAGCAACGGCATCGCCGTGATGGCCGTCTCAATGGATGGTGGCCCAAGCAAGGACTTCCCGAATTACGTCGTGGACTCCGGCCAACGTGCGAAGATGGGTGTCCCTGGCAATGTGACGCCGGCGCTTGTCCTCTTCGACACCGCCACCAAGCGCACCGTTCCGATCGGCTACGGCATCCTCACTGCCGACGAGATCATGGACCGCATCTTCACCCTCACCCAGACCAAGCCCGGGAGTGACTACTGATGCGCCCTCCCCTTTCCCCTCGCTTCCCCTTCCTCCGCGCCTTAGGTCGAAAGCTGTCATCGAGCGTCGCCGCACTTGCGGCGGCTAGCATGATTCCCGTTGGGATCGCCCGCGCCGACGTGGCGGGTCAGATGAACAGCTTCTTCAACGACGCTGGGGCAGCGGCCAACGCAACTGGTCCGTCGGCCTACCAGGGGCAATCCGCTGGGTACTACACCGGGGGCAATGTCTGGACGCGGTTCCCACAGAAGAGCGTCTCGCCCTTCAACCTGCAGCTGCCGAGCGCCCGCGCGGGTTGCGGCGGCATCGACCTGTTCACCGGCTCCTTCTCGTTCATCAACGCCTCTGAGATGATCGCCATGCTGAAGGCGACGGCGAACAACGCCCTCGGCTTCGCCTTCAAGCTCGCGATCGACAGCGTCTCGCCGCAGATCGGCAAGGTGATGAGCGAGTTTCAGCAGGCCGCTCAGCAGATGAACCAGATGAACATCTCATCCTGCGAGGCCGCGCAGGGTTTGGTCGGAGCGGTCTGGCCCAAGATGCAGGGTGCGCGCTCGACGATCTGCACGGCGGTCGCCAACTCTCAGGGCAAGTTCAGCGATTGGGCGCGATCGCGCCAAGGCTGCAACGCGGAGGGACAGCAGGACTCGATCCTCGCCGGCAATAACGATCCTACGATGGCCGACCACATCCCCGGGGAGCCGAGGAATTACACCTGGGAGGCCATCAAGCGATCCAACAAGTTCGGCGGCTACGATCAGAAGTTCTCCGAATACCTGATGACGGTGGTTGGCACCATCGTGGTCAACACCGCGGCTACGGGCAGCGGCAAACCAGCGATCAGCTATTTCGGGCCTGGTGAAGACGCCGTGGTGACCGCCCTGCTCGACGGCACGGACGGTGGTGGGCCGAAGGTCTACGTTCTCGCCTGCGACACCGAGGATAAGTGCCTCAATCCGACCCAAGCGGAGCTGAACTTGCCGAAGTCCGGCGCGCTACGGCAGCGCGTAAAGGACATGATCGCTTCGATGAATACCAAGATTCGTTCGGATCAGGCGCTCAATACGGCGGAGATACAGCTCCTCAACATGTCTCCCCTGCCCCTCTACAAGATCCTCGCCGTGCAGGCTTTCGCGCATGCGAAGCTGGATCCGTCTTCCGAGGACGCGCTTGCGGAGATCGTCGCCGTAAGCCTCCTCTCGGCCATGATCGATAACATGCTCGATCGTGTGACGCAGGCGCAGGTCTATTTCCAGCCAGCGGACCAATCGACCGCCGAGACATGGCGGCAGCAGCTTCGCGAGGCGCGGGCGAAGTACGAGCAGCGCGAGTACAAGATTAAGGACACGGTGCAGATGACCGAGATGATCATCAACCGCTCCGTGATGCTCGAGTCTACCCTTCAGAACACGCTCTCGCCGGGCATGGCCGCCGCGCTCAACTTCTCGCGCGGCCTCAATGCCCAGGGCCTCAAATAGGATCGGGAAGGTACGCCATGCTCGAGGTGTTCACGATCGGCGGCGGCGAGTACATCGTCAACGTCTTCAATGCGGTAGCGGCTTGGACCGGCGGCGGCGGATACAAGTCACTGATCAAGGTCGTGATGGTGATCGGCCTGATCTACTCGCTCATGGCTGTCGCCTTCTCGATGAATGTGCGCGCTTGGCTCAACTGGTTCCTGACTGCCACCGGCATCTACCTCTGCCTCATGGTGCCTACCGTCCAGATCAAGGTGACCGATCGGATCAACCCGTCTCTCGCGCCGGCAACGGTTGCCAACGTGCCCCTGGGGCTCGGCGTGATGGCCAGCTTCACGAGCCAGGTCGGCGACTACCTCACTCGCACGGCCGAGACCGTGTTCACGATGCCATCGCAGCTGAACTACTCGACCAATGGTATGATCTATGGGGCGCGGCTGTTCGATGCGACGCGCAATTTCCAGATCCGCGACGCCGAGTTCGCGACGAACCTGCAGCAGCATTTCAAGCAGTGCGTCTTCGGCGACATCATGCTGCATCATAAATCGCTCACTGACCTGGCTAACTCGAAGGACCTGTGGGCGGATCTCGGCCCGGGTTCGGAGGCGCGCGGCCAGTCCTGGCTTGAGCGCGATCCCAGCGGCGGTGGCGTAGATTCGGCGATCGTCACCTGCCAGCAGGCATACGAGATGCTGAGCGCACGGTGGCAGCCGCTCATCGAGGCGCACGCCGGCCTTTGGGGGAAGGAAGCCTACCCTCGCCTCTCAACCGCCCTCGCAGCCCAGAAGCTTAAGGAGGACGTGCCCATCACCAACACGGCCTTCACCAACGCCAGCTCCGACTACACGGGCACGATGCGGCAGATGACCGCAATCAACGCCTTCATGCAGGCGCGCGACGCGATGGCGGGGGGATCGGGCTCGGCGGCGATCGACACCTTCGCTACCACCCGCGCGGACATTCAGGCCCGTAACACCTATAACTCGATCGCCTACCAAGCGATGAGCTGGGTGCCGATCCTCAATATCGTGTTGACCGTCGTGTTCTATGCCATGTTTCCGGTCATCTTTCCCCTCTTCCTGCTGCCGCAGACCGGCGTGGGATCTCTCCGCGGCTACGCAACCGGCTTCTTCTATCTGGCGTCCTGGGGCCCGCTCTACGTTATCCTCCACATGATCTGCATGACCAAGGGCGAGTATGCCGCCCAAGGCGTTGCAGACGGCGGCGTGACGCTGAGCACCTTCGCCGGGATTGGCGCGGTGAACGCGGAGACGGCGACGATCGCCGGCTTCCTGGTGATGAGCGTGCCGTTCATGGCTGGTGCGCTCGCCAAGGGTGCCATGAGCGTCTCGACGCAGGCGACGTCCATGCTCGCGCCGGCGCAGAACGCAGCTGAGGCATCTGCCCTCGAGCAAACGACGGGCAATTACGCCTACGGCAACGTCAGCTACGCGAATTCGACCTCGAATATGCGCCAGAGCAACCAGTGGTCCGACGCCCCCACCTATCAATCGGGGGAGAGCATGTTCACAGCGCGCGCGGCCAACGGAGCCTCGTTCAGCGCAACGTCGAGCGGCGCCCTGGTCACGGACGCAACGGGGGCCATGTCCAAGTTGCCGATGAGCGTCACGACTTCCGAGGCGTATGTCGCCGAGCAGCGGCAACAGGCGAGCATGCTAACCAGGGAAGCGCAGAGCCTCCGCAACGAGGCAGCTTCCATTCGAAGTCACAGCTTTGGCACCCGAGATGTCCGGTCCAACAGCTCCGAGATTACCAGCGGATCCGAAAGCTCGCATGGCGCACAGGCTGGGACCAGCTTGGAGGCAAGCGATCGGACGAGCGGTTCCACGTATGACGGTCTTGAGGATCGCTCTGCGGTCACCAACAGCCTCCGAGAAAATAGTTCGCATCAGCGCGGCGCGCAGGGCACTGACAGTACCGATTTCGGCGTGAGAGCGGGGCTTGGCGGTGCATCGGATCGCGCAGCCGCCGGCGCCGGCGGCAAGCCCTCGATCGGACGCAGTCTCGCCGGTTCTCTTCCAGGGGTGTCTGCGTCTAGGACATACAATACGCAGCAATCCGATCGCCTCGAACTTCAGAACCAGCGGAGTCGAGGCGTCGAGGACAGCAACTCTACGAGCCAAGGCTCTCGCAACGAGCACGCGGTCAGCGATAGCGCCTCGTCATCTTCGGGCACCTATGAACGAGATGGCGTGTTCTCACGCGCTTCCACCACCACGAGTTCCTCCCGGAGCAGAGAACAGGCGGAGAGCCTTGCACAGTCCTACGAGCGCCGCGCTTCGCAGATGGAAGAGAAGGCGGCTCAACTCTCCAACGACGCGAGTTGGGCTGAAACGCATGGCATGCAGATCAGCGAAAATCTGAGCCAGGAACTCCAGGATTGGTATCGGCGTGAGGCCGCAAGCCTACCCTCTGGCGTGGAGGCGCCAGGCCTTCATGAAACGTCGCTTCGAGCTGATCAAAGGCAGATCCGGGACGGCTTGATCTCCAAATTCTTCGAGCAACGCAGGGCCGCAGTGTACGACCTCGTGGGCGATCGTCTCGAGGAGCCTGACCTTGTCCAGCTTCGTCAACCCGAGGTGGCCAATGAGAAGGATGTGGTCGGCCAGCACCGCGCTGCGACCACACTCGCGTTGCCGAC
The DNA here is from genome assembly GCF_003950455.1 of Sphingomonas sp. ABOLE. Lineage (NCBI taxonomy): Bacteria > Pseudomonadati > Pseudomonadota > Alphaproteobacteria > Sphingomonadales > Sphingomonadaceae > Sphingomonas > Sphingomonas sp. ABOLE. Next base: position 6,849 of record NZ_QQWY01000047.1, on the reverse strand, counting down.
GTCTCATCCGGACATGACGGCGGCCGAGGCAGCAAAGACTCGGATCAAGGCTGGAAGAGAGCAGCTGGCAACCGATCAAGCGGGCTCAACAGCCGCGCGTGCCGGCCACGTGATCGGTGGATCAGATGTTCGGCAGCACGTGGAAGAGGACCTAAATCGAGGTTTCTTCAACGATCCAAAACTGCGTCGTTAGGCTCGAATAGCAAAAAAGGCGAAAGCCACCACAGCCGCCAGCAACGCATATGCGAGGAAGTACCCGATGGCCCCCCCCCTAGTCACCTCGCCGTGCTCGTCGGTGATTAGCTCGATCTGCCCGTATTCATCCGAATCCTTCGTGATGAAGTGGCGGTCGCCATCCGCGGTCGGCACTGACGACATGATCGGATCGTATACACGCATGAGGAATCTCCTGCGCGCTTATCTCACGATGGTTTTGTCGTGACAACCTATTCAAGGAGCCCCTGCCCCATCCTCGGAGAAAGGTTTGATCACGCCACGCTCGCTTTCTCATGGTTCCTGGCTGTCGCCTTGGGTCTAATGCCTGTAGCCGACAAGATCCTCGGTCGTGATACCTCTCTGCTCACGCCTGGTTCGGCCGTAACCGTGGTGGCGGTTGTCTCCGCCCTCCTTCTCAGAAGGCGATACCCTTGGGTGCGGCTCGTCCTGCACATCTATGGTCAGATCATGATCTGGTTGTCGCTGAGCTGCGTTGCGATCGCGGCGACCCTCTTTTGGGGGCGGCTCTAATGATCGGGGTGGCCAAAACGGCGTTCGCCCGCTCGACGGACCGCCCCCCGGGGTCATCAAGAGTCCCTCCGACACGGAAATTCTTGTGCGGTGCGGTTGGATCCCGATCGGCCGGAACCCGTGCGAAGCGGTCCGGCTGAATCTCCCGTCCTGCGGTCGTGTGGAACGCCGGGGGATCGAATAAGGAACGTAAGGTGATTTTCTTCTTGGCAGAATGCTCGCCGAGATTCATAGAATCAGGATGCCGATACGTCCTGAAAATCGTTGGCTCTACCCGATTGATTGGCCCGAGCTTTCTAGCCTGATCAGATTTGAGCGTGCGAAGGGCAGGTGTGAGCGCTGCCGGCGCCCGCACCTCAAAATCATCGAGCACCTAGGCGATGGTCGCTGGTTTGACGCCAGCGCGGTCGCGTGGCGCGATGGAGCTGGTGCTCGGGTTCGCGTGCCTGACGTCGAGGAGTTGCCAATTTATCGAACCAAGGTCGTGCTCGCCTGTGCGCACTTGGACCACGACCCGACGAACAATCGTCGCGAAAATTTGGCCGCCCTTTGCCAAAGGTGTCACATGATTCACGACGCGGACGAACACCGTCGCCAGCGGTGGTCAAACCTTCACAGGCGTCGGGCGATCCGGGATTTGTTCGCTCCCGCGCTCCCCTGGTAGCAGGCGGGGCGCGAGCACTACCCCCTGCCCCGCTCGGCCAAATACAGTGCCCAAGCCTCTTCGATGATCACGCCTTGCGTGACGCCGCGGCGCTGCGCCTCGCTCGCGATCTCATCGGACACTTCCGGCAACACCTTTGCGTGAATCTGGCCGGTGCGTGGGCTTTTCTGTCGACCTCTCCTCCCCGTAGATGCAGGCACCGGCTCGCGCGGGACAAAGCCATGGCCTTGCGCTGCAGCGTCGGCCGCCGCGACGGACTGCTCGTCGCGGCCCTTAGGTTTGGACCGCAAACGGCCAATGTCGACCTTGAAGGGGGCCGCTTCACTCATCGCCCAGCTCCTTCATCAGACGGTTTAGCACGGCCTGCGAGAAGGCGCTGGCGTTCTTGCGGGCCGCCTCGGCGTTGCCTTGGTTCGGCATCGTGTAGAGATCACCACCGAACTCGAAGAGTGCCGAGAAGGCCGAACGTTCCAGCAGATCGGGCTCGATGATATCGATATCCTGCTCCCGCAGCGAAGCTGCGATGCCGGAATGTTGTTTCGACCGCACTGTCTTCGTCATCGTGAACACGATCGACAGGGGAATCGAACGACCAAGCGCCTCCTCCTCTTCCTGGATCAAGGCAATGGTTCGAGCACCGATCGTAGCGTCGAGCGTCGTGGCTCGCATAGGGGTAATTACAAGATCCGCTTGAGAGATCGCACGAGACATCAATCGCGATGCGATCCCCTCGAGGTCGACAACCACGACCTGGCCGTCTTTGTCGCATTCCTTGATCGTTCGAATGATCGTCGATTCGGTGACGTCCGCAATGACGTCAATTCTTGGCGGCTTGGCGCCGCGCGAGGCCCACAGGCTGACGGAACGATTGGGGTCGCAGTCGAGTAGCGTCACGCCGACACCCGCATGGGCGAGCTCTGTTGCGAGGATGACCGCTGTTGTACTTTTCCCGGCGCCGCCCTTTGGTGAGGCTATCGCGATTGTTGGCACGGTCGTCCCTTTCCTAATCCGGTAAGTGCGCCAACCCGGTAAATATCGAAACCGGATTTTCCGTGCGACCGGATAGCGCAACATATCTGGTTTTGCAACCAACCCGGTAATCGCGATAATCCGGTCATCACCTAGATCCGGTAGGGGCGGAAATCTGGTATGCCGTAAAATCCGGTTTATACGCTTATCGGGTTTTCACAAATATCCGGTTTGGGACATTATCCGGTTATCTGCTTCACCCGGTAATCCTCCATACCCGGTGATAAAGGTTATCCGGTTATTGCGCCTTCCAACCGAGCATAAATCCGGTAAGATATCAAACCCGGTAATTGTTACCGCTCGCAGCACGCCGATCATCTGATGGGCGCGAAGGCGTGCGGATCATCGAAGGTCGAGAGAACCTCTACGGCTTCCCCCGGGTGTCGGCATCCCGTCCTGAGAGCTCCAAGGGCCCGGCCAGGCCCGCTTACAATCTCAAGGTACTGGACCGGGTTAGGAAACTTACCCGGTCAACACAATTACCAGATATTTCAGTGCTACATGCTTCTCACGCTATGGGATCGAACAGCGGCCAAATGAGAGGCGGGTCTCGAAGCACGTCCCTCGACACCAAGGAAGCCCTCGGTAATAGTCGCCGAATGGCAACCGCGATCGAAGATAGCCTCAGTCGTCTTTTAGATGACAAGGAGTTTTGGGTTGTCCGGGAGAGGGTCACGCGCTTCAATCTTTTTGAGGCGATCGGAGCGGTCAACGGGGAGCTTCGCCACTCAAATTTCCTCGCCTACGTCTTATCGCCTGGCAGACCTCACGGACTCGGTTCGAAGCCACTCGAGGCACTCCTCCGCGTGGTGCTAGAATCCATCCAACACGACAGACGACCGCTGAGTACGCTCGAGCTTCTCGTGACCGACCTCGATGACGCGATTGTTCACCGTGAGCGCGACAGCATCGACCTTTTGATCGAGCTCGACGCCTTGAACCTTGTCGTCGTTATCGAGAATAAGATCCGAGCCAGAGCAGGGGAGGGCCAACTCGCTCGCTACCGCGACGTCGTTGCGAACAGATACCCAGCGGCGAGAAAGCTGTTGATCTTTCTAACGCCCGACGGACACGGGCCCGATCATCCTGAGTATGTCGCCGTGAGCTACATGACGTTAGCCGGCCTTCTAGAAGACGTGATCGACCACTCCGCACCCTCTTCGGCAACAGATCTCATAATCCGCCACTACGTCGACATGATCAGGAAAAATATTGTGGACGATGAACACCTTCGCACCCTCGCAGGGAAGCTCTACGAGCGACATGCCGAGGCCTTAGATTACCTGTTCGCGAACCGTCCACGTGGCGCAGGTTTGATCGAGACTGTTGAGCAACAAGTTCGCAGCTGCGAGGGGTTGGTGATCGATTCGACGGGGGCCTCTGTGCTTAGATTTTCCCCTGAGGAGTGGGACAAGGGCCTTCAATTCAGAGCGGACAGCTCCTCGTGGTCCAAGACGGGGAGGGGCCTTCTCTTCGAGGTCAAAACCTACCCGAATAAGCCCGGTAGAGTGAACGTCTCCCTGATAATTGGCCCAGGCCCACAGGATGCCCGACACGCCATCTACGAAGAAGCTAAGGGCCGTCCAGATCTCTTTGTGGGCCTTGTGAAGCCTATGGGCGCCAAGTGGGCCACCATATTCAGCCGCGACCTGCTCTCCGCAGAGCGCGCAACGACAATGTCAGCTGAGCAGCAGGCCAATAATCTCAGGCTGGCTTGGTCCGACTTCCAGGCAACCACGATGCCCGCGCTGATCGAGGCCGTTTCCGAAATCGATGGCAATGTGGCGAACCGCATCGGGAACGCGCATCTGGCCAAATAGGATCGGTTTGCGTAGCTAGGCCACGTAGGTACCGTTCGTGACATTAATGGCCACCGCTCGGCGCCTAGCCATCTAGGGTATACCCAAAGGAGCCATGTTGGATCCCCGCTCTCCCACCGTGCGCGGTGCCCGCGTATACCTGCGCGTAAGCACAGATGAACAGGACCTTGCGCGGCAGGAGACGATTGTCGCATCGGCTAGGGAAGCCGGCTTCTATGTTGCTGCCGTCTACCGAGAGAAGGCTTCCGGAGCTCGTCCGGATCGACCAGAGCTTCTGCGTCTCGTCGATGATCTGCAACCTGGCGAAGTGGTCATCGCAGAGAAGATCGACCGGATCAGCCGACTACCACTGCCTGAGGCGGAGCTGTTGATCGCAGCGATAAAAGGGAAGGGGGCACGTCTTGCTGTCCCCGGGATCGTCGATCTGTCGGACCTCGTCTCGGAGAGCACCGGCGTGGCGCGCATCGTTTTGGAAGCAGTCCAGGACATGCTTCTCCACGTCGCGCTGCAAACTGCTCGCGACGATTATGAGACCCGCCGCGAACGACAGCGAGAGGGCGTCCAGATCGCGAAGAGGGCGGGGCGGTACAAGGGCCGAAAGGCAGATATCGCTCTGCATCATCGCATCTTGTCTCTCCGAGAGTCAGGCATGAGCATCGCTCGGACGGCGGAATTGGCAGGTTGCTCTGTCGCGCAGGTAAAACGCGTCACCGCCATTGACCGGAGGAAGAAAGATGAAGCCTCCGCCGCTCACACCGTTGTTACCGACTGACTATGGATCAGCTGGCAGTCCGCGTCGGAGCCATATACCGCCTGTCCAATTTCGCCCGCCGTAAACGCCCAGCTTAGTGACGCACGTTTTCGGGAGAGCCAAAACCGACCGAATCTGCTCGGGCTACAGCGTAGACGTAGCCCTCGCAGTGGACTCCCTTACAGCATCCTCCCTCTGCTTTACCTCGACATCAAACGGCAACTTCACGGACCAACTTGCTGTCAATATACAGTAGGCCAAATATCCCACGAGGGGAATGAAGACTGCTGAACCCGTCTGAACAACCAGACGGAGTGCTCCGGCAAGCAACACACCGTAATACGTTGATGCATAAATCATGCTTAATACGAGCGCAAATTTCCTTAGCGTTTCTCCCCTTCGAGCTAGGAATCTTCGATACCGCACCGCGTATCCGGGCACCCTCAAGCACGACCAGATCATTACTGATAGAAATATGAATGCCCACCAGACAGAGACACATGCTTTAGAACTAGATGATGCGATAAAGTAAAATCCCCAGAATCCGGTCCCCGGCAATAGAAGCGTGATCACCATGACCGGGAGTATGGATCTGGCCAAATCACGTAACAAATCAATCGCCCACTCGATGACGTCATCTTCCCGACTTTCCCGTTCCACGATATCTCCAGATTTAAGCAAAAGGTGACGCCCTTGCGGCTGAGGTAAGTGTCGTCCGCGACAGCCCAAGCGGCTAATACTTTTCATGATTCATCAGGGACCGTAAATGCCGTGCTTCCGACGCGAAGCTGCTTGCTCGGCGAATGTCGTCTTTCATATCCTCGATCGCGAGATGAGCGTCGGGATCGCTGAACACCTTTTCGACTTTTCCAACCAGACCGAACAGGTTCCAAGCGGCGATCAGAATCAAATCTTGGATAGGATCGTCAAGGAAGGCATCGCCGACAGCCTTCGTTCGGCCCGAGGCGCCATACCAGTGAGGGTTTTTCATAAAGCTCGGAGCAGAACCTGGCCCGGAGGGTACGAGATAACCATGTACTAGGCTATTGCGATACTCGCTCAGATCCCTCGCAGCCTTAGCTCCTACTTCTAAAACTAAGTTGGCTTTTTCGGATAGCTTAGCATTGCCGGCGCCAAGCATTTTAAATTGAGCTTCAGCGCTCATCTTTTCGGTAAATGGCCGAACGCCATCAATAGGTTGCTCGCTGAGGGTCCATAAGGCGCGCTCAAGCGTCGTCTCAAAGAGACCGTAGGCTGCCACAAATCCGCCGATCATCATCAGGTGCCTTGGCTGAAGGCCCAGCATCATCAAACGTCCCTGGATATCCAAGGATTTAGCTGGATAGTCATACGCCATCATCGGCCCCGCTCTTCGATCACGCGCACTTGGCGCGGACTATTGCCATTGCTTCATAGGCATCATAGCGGCACTGGAAAAATCAAGCGAGGCAGCGTGGATATCCCTGACCGTCCCCTCTACAAGTTCCTGAGCGTTGACGGGAACCTCGCCCCCACGTGGCAGGATCGGCTTGCGGCCCTCCTCAGTGGAAAATGCTACCTCCCGAGCGCAGCTGACTTCAACGATCCTTTCGACTGCCTCCCCTATGTTGAAAAGCCGGTCACGCCCCGTCAGCGCGCAGAGTGGAGCGATCACATGGTGCCGTTGATTGCCGACGCTGTGCGACAGCAAATCCCGGCGGACTTTGCGCACTGAAGCGTCCCGGGTTTTCCGGAGGCAGGCTCAATTGAGTCATGCAGCCATATTGAGGTTCTCAAGGGCTGCATAGTAATTGGCTTCGGCTTCGGCAGGCGGAATGTAGCCGATGGGGCCAAAGAGG
>NZ_QQWY01000046.1:0-34557 GCF_003950455.1 Sphingomonas sp. ABOLE | reverse complement strand
AACGAGCGCCTGAACGAGCACCTGTTCCCATCGCTGGCCGCAGCAAGACGGATCATCGAGGCATGGCGGACGGACTACAACACCGTGCGTCCACACAGCAGCCTTGGCGGATTGGCACCCGCCGAGTTTACGAGCCGCCACCGCCAAGGGCATAGGGACACCGAAGCTAACTTATCGGCGGCCTGAAAACGGGGAGCAGGTCAACCCGTTCCGGCATTCAATACTCCATTTTCACATTGCCGTTCGGGTAATTTCCGACCGGCTTCTGCGCTATATCACCAGTGGATGTGTTTGCGGCCGATGTGGCGGCGTACTTTACCATAATCAACCGGCTGAACATGCGGTGCGATACTGTGCAGCCCGCGACGCGCTGGGTGTCGCGGGTACGGCAACGTCGGTCATTTGGTGAGATTGCGATCCAGGAAGCTCCGGATCAGCGGCGCCATCATGTCCAGCCGGTCTTCCAGCGCGAAATGCCCCGAATCAAGAATGTGGATCTCTGCCTTGGGGATATCCCGAAGATAGGGATGCGCGCCTTCCTCTGGAAAGATCTTGTCGTTCTTGCCCCAGACGATCAGCGTCGGTGGCCGGCGCGTGCGGAAGAATTCCTGGAATTGCGGATATAGCGGCACGTTCGAGCCATAATCGCCGAGCATGTCGAGCTGGACGTCGCGGTTGCCGGGGCGATCGAGCAGCGCCTGATCGTGCACCCAGTTGTCCGGGCTGATCCGGGATACGTCGCCCATGCCGTCGGTATATTGGAACCTGGTAATGTCGAACGTGACGAGATTGTTCAGCGCGTCGCGGTTCTTCTGCGAACGGTCGCGCCAATAGACCTTGATCGGATCCCAGAAGGGCGATTGCAGCCCCTCGTCATAGGCGTTGCCGTTCTGGACGATCAGGCCGCTCACCCGCTCCGGGTGCTTGAGCGCGAGCCGGTAGCCGATCGGCGCGCCGTAATCCATCACGTACATGGTGTAGCGCTTGGCGCCGAGCTGGGTCACCAGCTTGTCGACGATATCCGCCTGGTTGGCGAAGGTGTAGGCAAACTTGGTGTGATCGGGCGCGTCGCTCTGGCCGTATCCCGGATAGTCTGGCGCGATCACGCGATATTTGTCCGCGAGCAGCGGGATCAGGTTGCGGAACATGTGCGACGAGGTGGGGAAGCCGTGCAGCAGCAGGACCACCGGGCCGTCGGCAGGGCCGGCCTCGCGGTAGAACACCTTCACCCCGTCGACCGTGATGGTGCGATAGTGGATCACCGGGACGCTGATGCTCGGCGCAGGCGGCTGGGGCGCGGCTTCGGGGAAGGCGAATGCCGCGGGAGCGGCAGCGATCGTAGCGGCGGCAAGCGCCCCCCTAATCAGAAGTTGTTTCATGTTTAGTCTCCTTGCGAGTTAGAAGTGCGCGTCGGCTCCCGCAAGAAGTAGCCAGGTCGAGCGTAAGCTGGTGTCGCTTGTGGTAAAATTCCGTGAAGCGTGATGCCGGAAGCTTGGCGCGTAATCGCCCGGGTGCCGCATCGTTGAACCCGAATATACGAGGATTTACTTGTGTCTTGCCGATGGGGGGCGAAGGTGGGAGCTAGCCCGGCAGCGCCGCGGCGTTCCGACATGAGGTATCGATGCAGCGTCCGTCCGAGCATCTTGAGACGTCCGTCCACCGGATCGAGGCGGCCGGGGTATCCATATTCTACCGAGCGGCCGGCGATCTCCGAAATCCGGTGATCCTGCTGCTGCACGGCTTTCCGAGCTCGTCGCATCAGTTCCGCGCGTTCATGCCCCGCCTGGCCGACCGGTTCCATGTGATTGCGCCGGACCTGCCCGGTTTCGGCTTCACCGAAGTACCCGACGACTTCGTGTACAGCTTCGACAGCCTCGCGGAGACGATCGGTGCCTTTTGCGACGTGCTCGGCCTGAGGCAGTACGCGCTGTACCTGTTCGATTACGGCGCGCCGGTTGGGTTCCGCCTCGCCCCGCAGCGGCCGGACGCGATCCGCGCGATCGTGTCGCAGAACGGCAACGCCTATGAAGAAGGCATGAGCGAAGGCTGGGCGCCGACCCGCGCCTATTGGGCAGATCCTTCGCCTGCCAACCGCGACGCGATGCGGAGCATGTTCACACTGGAGACCACGCGCTGGCAATATACCCACGGCGCGCCGGATCCGGCCCGGGTCGCCCCCGAAGGCTATTGGCTCGATGCCGCGCTGCTGGCGCGCCCGGGCCAGGACCAGATCCAGCTGGACCTGATCGCCGATTATGCGCGCAATGTCGCGTTGTACCCGCGCATCCATACCTATCTGCGCGAGCGGCAGCCACCCTTGCTGGCGGTGTGGGGGGCGAATGACCCGTTCTTCCTGCCCGCGGGTGCGAAGGCCTTTCGGCGCGACCTGCCCGAAGCCGAGGTGCACCTGCTCGATGCAGGTCATTTCGCGCTGGAGACGCACGCAGGCGTGATCGCCGATCATATGTGCGACTTTCTCCAGCGCCATCTGCGCTAGGGAGCTGCGTCACATCCGACGATAAGAGGAGAGACGATGCAAGCAGACAGCGAGGTTCGGAACAACCTGAACGCAAGCCGCTACGAACTGGCCACCGCCAAGGGAATCGCCTTTTCGGAGTATCGGCGTCACGACGACGTCGTCGTTTTCACCCACACGGTCGTACCCAAGGCACTCGAAGGGCAGGGGATCGCCAGCCGCCTGATCGCCGGGGCGCTGGCGGACGTCCGCGCGCAGCGATTGCGGATCGCGTCGCGCTGTCCATTCGTCAGCGCCTATCTGCAGCGCCATCCCGAAGCGCGGGATCTTCTGGCCGAGTCCTCGCCTGTCTAGTCGATGGTGATGTGGCGGGAGGCGGCGAGCCGCCGCCACAGCCGGGCGTTGAACAGACGCGGCAGCCTGTCCCGCCACGCCGACCACCGCGATCCGCCGCGACGGGCATAGGCGACATGCGCCGGGATCGTGAGCACCAGCTCCGTTCCGCCGACTGCAAGCGCGCGAATGGCGAGGGTGCCGCGGAGTTTCCTCGCGCGTTCGTGCATCCCTTGCAGCCCATAGTGTCCTGCCTTCCCCCCGCGCTCGAGGATCGCCGCAGGGATCCCTGCACCGTCGTCGGAAAGCCGGATCGTGAGAGGTCGGGCAAAACGGATCTCGATGCGCAACTGGGTCGCCTTCGCGTGCTGGCGGACATTCGCAATCGCTTCGCCGGCGATGCGCACAATTTCGTCCAGCGCAACCGGGGTGAGTGGGCGGGTATCCCCTATCGCCTGGATCCGGACACCCGTTGCAGGATCGAAGCCCTGTTCGGCCACGATCTCGGCGAGGATCTCCACGATACCCTCAGGATCGAGCTGGGTGCGCAGGTCGCGCACGCGGTCGCGCCCCTCCGATATCGCCCGGTCGGCACGGTTCAGGGCGCTCTCCAGCCTGGCGCGTTCCGGCGCATCTCGGGGCAAATCCTCCACCGCCACCTGCACATGCAGCGTGAGGGTCTGGACCGATTGCAGCAGCGTGTCGTGCAGCTCGCGGGCGATGCGTTCGCGCTCGCCCATCCGTTCGGCCATGCGCGCGCGAATGCGGTGGGCGGCTGCACGCAGACGAAGGCGGTAGAGCAGCCCCAGTATCAGCAGCGCGGCCAAGCCGCAGAGCAGCCGGAAGGTCCAACTCTGGACGAAGGTGGGCGGGATCGTGAACGCCAGGGTCGCGCCCTGCCGGTTCCAAACGCCGTCCTCGTTCGCCGCCATCAGGCGGAAACGATAGCTGCCCGGCGTGAGCCCGGTATAGAAGGCCTCGCGCCGCGTGCCCGCGTCCACCCAGCCGTCGTCGATTCCCTCCAGCTGGTAGCGGAATTGCACGCGCGAAGGCACGGCCAGGCTTGTCGCGGTATAGGCGATCTGGAGGTTTGAAGTGCCCTTCGGCAGCAGAATAGGCGCCTCACCCAAATAGGAGCGTCCTCCAGATGTCAGCGACTTGATGATCACCGGCGGTGGCAGCCGATTGAAGAACAGCTGTGTCGGGTCGATCCAGGCGACACCGACCCTGGTGAGAAACCAGAGGCGTCCATCCTCAGCTTCGAAGGCTGTCTGCGACCAGGAGTCCTGCTGGGCCACGCCGGGCATGCCATCGTCGCGATCGAACACACGCGCCTTGATCGGACGGGTGGCATGCGCGAACGCCACCTCGAGGTCCGACCGAGCGACCTTGACCACACCGCGGGCGGTGTTGAGCCAAAGGTCACCCGAGGCGGTTTCGACAATCCCGGCGGTCCGGCTCAGGAAGGGATGTACATCGGATCGCAGGGTAACGAAGCGCCTGCCGTCGAACCGCGCCAGACCGAAATCGCCCCCCGCATAGACATGGTTTCCCCGGACGGCGATGACCACGACCGTACCCAGCGCCAGATCCTTGCGCGCAGAGAATCCACGCCGCCTCGTCCCCTCGATCAGCTCGATACGGTCCCCTTCGGCGATCCAGGTACGGCCGGCGCCGTCGCGCAGGATCTGCGTCGGCGGATTGCCTGTCGTCGCGAGCAGCGGCTCGGGCACCCACCTATCACCCTTCCGGCAAAAAGCGCCGTTGGCCGACGAGACGCAGATCCGGCCGGGCCTTTCCTCAACGAGCGCAAATGGCGTCGGTCGGCGCCAGGGCAGCGGCACATCGCGCACGCTCGTGCCCGACCAGATGCCAAGCGTCCGATCGGTGCCGATCCAGACGCGTGCGAGCGCATCGGTGTGCAGGATCAGCGGGCGCCTGGGAAGCCGGGCCAGCTTCCGCGCGACACGCCCCGGACTTGCAAGAAACAGCGCCTCGTTGGTCGTCACGAACATCGCGCCTGCTGGACCCGGCGCAATCCGGAAGCCGTTGCGCGAGTCGGTCGGCAGCCCGAGGGCCACCACCGCGCTGGTCTCTCGAAATTGATCGAGTCCGAGATTGGTCCCCACCCAGATATTGCCTTCGCGGTCCTTCAGGATGGGATTGGCGAGGTTGGAGGTAAGGCCGCGCTCCAAACCGAACCGTTCGCGCAGGCCGTTGGGGAGAAGCGCGCCGTCGACCCAGTCAAGACCGAGACGAAAGACACCGCCGCTGCCATAGGTGCCCCAAAGTCCGTCGCGTCGATCGAAGAATATGCTTTCCGCGCGGGGATTGGCCGTCATCGGCGGCTGCACCCATGTCTGGGGCGCGCCGGCTGCGGATCCTGCAATGCGCTGGAGGCCGGGGCGGGTGCCCGTGCTCAGCCAGATCGCGCCATCGGGTGCCTGGCGCAACTGCGGTCTCTCTGATGCGGAAGCCGACACCCGCGCGAAGCGCGCGGCGCCGGGACGCAGCACCGCCAACTCGCCGCCCACGGCGATCCATACGGACCCGTCCATGCCGGCCACAACACTGGTCGCGGCACCTGCGGCCACGCCGTGGCGGCGGTCCAGCACCTCCCATCTGCCCCCGCGGAAGCGCGCAACGCCGCCGCGATTGTCTTCGCCGAAGACCGCCCAGATCACCCCTGCGCGGTCTTCGGCCAGTGCCAGCACTGGAACCGACGAGATACCAAGGTCGAACGTAGCCAGATGCCCGGCGCGGAGCCGCGCTACCGCCCCGGATGCAAAGCCGATCCAGAGATCCCCGGTGCGGGTGGCGAGCAGAGAGTTTACGTTGAGCGAAGGGAGATGCTCTCCCTGCATCGGACGGAATCTCTCGAAGCGCGCGCCGTCGAAGCGATACAGCCCGCTCCCCGTGCCCAGCCAGAGATAGCCGTCGCGCGATTGGGCGAGTGCCCAGATCTCCGGTGGGGCGCCATCGCGTACCGTCCAGGCGGTATGCCGCAGTTGCTGTAGACTGCGCGGTGCGCCCGCTGCGCAGGCGTCGCCGGTGCTCCACAGCGGGGCCAGCATGGCCAGGACCCAGTATTTCGCAGCGCATGGCATGCGCTGTATCTCGTCGAAAGCGGCCCTCGTGTCACGGGGCGCGACGGCGCGCTGCCGTGTCGATCACCCAAATGGGTGAAGCGGGGAGACCCGGGGGTAGGGTGCCGCTGGAACGCCATCGGCATAGTCTCCGGGGCACCACCCCGTCGCGCTGGCGCAGAGCGTCAGGTCCGTCGGAAACGGTGCAACCAGGAGGTCGTCACCATGCCGTCAACTTCTCTGTCGGTGCCCGCACCGTTACCGGCCTATCAGGCGCCCCTGGTGCGGGCGATCGAGCGGTGCTTCCGCTTCGGCCCCTTCGTTCTGAAGCCCGGCCGGCAACTGCTGCTCAAGCATGGCGTGCCGGTCAAGATTGGCGCCCGCGCGCTCGACATTCTCACCGTGCTTGCCGAGCGGCCGGGGGAGGTCGTCAGCAAGCGCGAACTGCGCGCCCGCACCTGGCCCGACACCTTCGTCGGTGACGGCAATCTCAAGGTGCATGTCGCCAGCCTGCGCAAGGTGCTGGGCGAGGTGGTGGAGGCGCCGAGCTACATCGCCACCGTCACCGGCCGCGGCTATCGCTTCATCGCCGACGTGCAGGACTGAGCGCAGCTCGCGGCGCGTCAGCGGTGAAAGAAGCCGCGCCGGATTGCGACCGTGACGGCATGGGTGCGATCATCCACGCCCAGCTTCGCGAAGATGTTCTTGAGGTGCGACTTGATCGTGTCCGGCGAGACATCGAGGTTGCGGGCGATCTGCTTGTTGGGATGTCCCTCGGCGACCATGCCGAGAATTGCCATCTCGCGGTCGGTCAGCGGTTCGTCGAGGGCATGTTCGGCCACGGCGTGGCTGATCTCCGCGCTCATCGCGCGACGGCCGGCATCGACGGCGCGGATCGCGTCCAGCAACTCGGTGCGCAGGCAGCTCTTCAGCAGATAGCCTGCCGCGCCGGCACGGATTGCGCGGACCGCCTGCGCGTCTCCCGAATAGGTGGTGAGCACCAGGATCCGCGCCTTGGGGCACAGTTCCAGGATCGCGCCGATCGCATCGACGCCGTCCATATCGGGCATCTGGAGGTCCATCAGCGTCACGTCCGGCGCGAGCGCGCGGAACATGGCAACGGCCTCGGCGCCGTTCGCCGCTTCGCCGGCAATCTCCATGTCAGGCTGGCGTGCGACCAGAGCGGCCACGCCATCGCGGACCGTTGCGTGATCGTCGACCGTCAGCACCCGTATCGTCACGCTTCCTTGATCCCCTGGTGGCGCTCCTCCCATCCCCGGATGTCGCCACCTTCCCTGATGTCCCCAATAGCGCAGCCTAGCTCTGCCGCATCTCATTTTCCACGCCCCGCCCGCGGCCGGCGCGCGAGCGCAGCTCCTATCCACCAAGATGTCTGCGGTGTCTGCCGGACGATGCCTGTACTTAACCGCATCTTACCGCAGCTGACCAGAGCGTCGCGCCGATGTCGCGTACAACCCCGCATGTACTTTCGACCGAACCCTTCCAGGCCGCTGCCGGGGCGCAGAGGCAAACCTACAGGACTATGCTCATGCCCACGTCGCTTGCCTCCAAATCCAGCGTTCTTGCCAGCGGCGGCGGTACCATGCTGATGGACCCCGCCGATACGGTGATCCTGCTGCTCGATCACCAGTCGGGTCTGTTCCAGACGGTGAAGGACATTCCCGTGGCCGATCTCCGCCGCAACGTCGAGATGATCGCCCGGCTGGCGACCTTGCTGGAGATTCCGGTCATCACCACCGCTTCCGAACCGGCCGGGTCCAACGGGCCGCTGATGCCGGAAATTGCCTTGCATGCCCCGCATGCCGTCTATGTGCCGCGCAAGGGCGAGGTGAACGCCTGGGACAATGACGATTTCGTCGCGACGGTCCGCCATACCGGGCGCAAGACGCTGGTTATGGCAGGCGTGTGGACCAGCGTGTGCGTGATGTTCCCGGCGCTCGACGCACGGGCGGCGGGGTTCGAGGTCTATGCGGTGCTCGACGCGTCGGGCGATCCGAGCGAGATGGTCTCGCAGATTTCGCTCGCACGCTTCGTCCAGGGCGGCGTGAAGCCGACCTCGACCAATGCGCTGCTCTCGGAACTCCACCGTACTTGGGCGCGTCCCGAAGCCGCCGAGCTGGCCACGCTCTACGGTCTGGCCGCGCCGAATTATGCGGCGGTGATCGAGAGTTATGTGCGTGCCCAGCAGGCGGCGCGAGACGCGATCGCATAGGTAAGCGGACGAGGGAGGGCGCTGTGCCATACGGCTTCATGGACGTGGCCCGCACGCCGGGCGTGGCTGCCGTACAGGCGGAAATGGGGGCGGATGACGTTTGGACATCGTTCAAAGGCCACCGCGCCTTCGATCACTTCACCGCCGACGAAGCTACGTTCCTCGCGCAACGCGACAGTTTCTACATCGCGTCGGTATCGGAAACCGGCTGGCCCTATGTGCAGCATCGCGGCGGGCCACCCGGCTTCCTGAAAATGCTCGATCCGCAGACGCTCGCTTTCGCCGATTACCGGGGCAATCGGCAATATATCAGTACCGGCAATTTCCGGGCGAATGATCGGGCGTGCCTGATCCTGATGGATTATGCCCGGCGCGCCCGGCTGAAGATGTACGTGCATGTCGAGACGCTTGCACCTGCTGCCGATCCGGCGATGGCGGAGCGCGTGACCGATCCCGGGTATCGGGCGTCTGTCGAGCGGATCTTCCGCTTGCGGCTGGTCGCCTTCGACTGGAACTGCCCGCAGCATATCGTGCCGCGATTCAGCGAGCGCGAGATCGCGACAGCAGTTCAGCCACTGCACGACCGGCTGGCAGCGCTGGAGCGGGAAAATGCCGAACTGCGCCGCCAACTGGCCGGACGTGATTGATCCCGCGTCAAATCGTCCTTCGGGAAGGTACCCTTCCTCTGACGAACTGCGCTTGAAGGAGTTGGACCATGTCCGCGAGCGCCTTCCCCGTAATTCCTGAAGAGATTACCCTTTCGGTCGGCCAGGTGTCGATTTTCGTCCGCAGCTGGCGTCCTTCTTCGTCTCCGCGCGCGATCGTTACGATTTGCCATGGGTTCAATGCACATGGTGGCCACTATCAGTGGGTTGCAGAGCAACTCGTGGCGGCGGGCTTGGTCGTCTATGCGCTGGACCTGCGCGGACGCGGCCGATCGAGCGGGCCGCGCTTCATCGTCGAGCGCTTCGACGACTATGTTGCGGACATCGCTGCTATGATCGCGCTTGCCCGACGACGCGATCAGGATCTGCCGTTGTACCTGCTAGGGCATAGCGCAGGTGGCGTGGCAGCCTGCCTCTACGCGATCGAGCACCCGTTCGGTCTGCAGGGGCTGATTTGCGAAAGCTTCGCCTTCCGGCTGCCTGCGCCCGGCTTTGCGTTGGCCTGTCTCAAGCTGTTCAGCCGCTTCGCACCCCGAGCCCGCGTGCTCAGGCTCAAAAACGAGGATTTTTCGCGCGATCCCGGTCGAGTGGGCTTCCTGAATACCGATCCTTTGATTGCCAGGGAGACGCAGCCCGCCGTCACGGTGGCGGCACTGATTCGGGCGGGGGAACGACTCAAACGCGAATTTTCGCAATTAACCACGCCGGTTTTGATCCTCCACGGAACCGCTGACCGGGCGACGCGACCTGATGGTAGCCAGCTATTCCATGAGGCCGCAGCATCAAAAGATAAGAGGCTGGGCTTCTACGAAGGCGGGTTTCACGACCTTCTGGCAGATTTCGGAAAAGAGACGGTCCTCGGAGATATAGCGTTGTGGATCGAGGAGCGCCTGCCAACTGCCTCCGCCAAAACGTGAGCAACGAATGCCCAGACCCGCTCAAGGCCTTGTCCGCCTTGGAGGTATTTGGAAACCGGCTGAATGGCTACCGGCATGTTGGGCGTCCTAGAACAATCCGTGAAAGTCCGCCGATTTCCAGCTACGGTTTTGCAGTAAATTTGCAGTAAGTTGCACGCTCGTGCAGCCATTCAGCAGCTAAGCCTTTGAAAAGGCTGGTGACCCCTACGGGACTCGAACCCGTGTTTTCGCCGTGAGAGGGCGACGTCCTAGACCGCTAGACGAAGGGGCCATTGCTTGGCGGAGGCGGCCAATTACGTTCCGGGGCCGGCGCCGTCAAGCGATGTTTTTACACTTTTCTCAGCCCGCCACCGGCAGGCGCAGGCTGCCGTCCGGCTCGTACGCGACTTCGCTGTACGCCGTCACCGCGTCGAGCGGCAGCGGGCCGTAGATGTGGGGGAAGAGCTGGCCGCCGCGCGAGGGTTCCCAGCGCACCGCGTCGCCCAGTGCGGCCAGATCCACCGCAGCGAGCCACAGATCCGCTTGGCCCGCGAAATGCTTCTCCAGCGTCTCCTGCGCCTGCTCGGCGGTGGAGAGGTGGATATAGCCGTCAGCCAAGTCGATCGGCGCGCCCAGGAAGACACGTTCGTGCTCGAGCGTGTCCATCTGGTCCTGCGTCAGGATTTTGTAGGCGGTGAGGGGCATGTCGACCATGGCTCAGGCCTCGCCGCCGTCGGCCAGGTCTTCGCCGGGAACGGCGTCCGGAGTCGCTTCGCCTGCCACGGCGCCGTCGCCCAGGTTCATCTCGGCCTCGTCCTCGCTCTCCTCGATGCGTGCCGCCGAGACGACATGCTCGTTCTGCGCGACGTTGAAAAGCCGCACGCCCGCCGAGTTCCGGCCGATCACGCGCAGGTCGCCCAGCGACATGCGGATCATCTTGGCCTGATCGGTGACGAGCATCAGCTGATGGCCCTTGGTTGCGGGGAAGCTCGCCACCACCGGCCCGTTGCGGGCGATGTTGTCGATGTTGGTGATGCCCTGGCCGCCACGACCCGTACGGCGATATTCATAGGCCGAGCTGAGCTTGCCATAGCCGTTGGCGCAGACGGTGAGGATGAACTGTTCGCGCTCCTTCATCTCCTCGAAACGATCGGCGGGCAGGTCGCATTCGCCCTCACGCTCGCCCTTCCAGGGCGCGAAGCGCAGGTACGAATCGCGCTCTTCCTGGCTGGCGCCCGAGCGGTGCAGGATCGAGAGCGACATCACTTGGTCGCCATCGGCCAGCCGCATGCCGCGCACGCCGGTGGAGGCGCGGCTCTGGAAGGCGCGGACGTCCTCGCCCGGGAAGCGGATCGCCTTGCCGGCGCGGGTCGCCAGCAGCACGTCGTCGCCCTCGTTGAGCAGGGCGACGCCGATCAGGCGATCGTCCTCGTCCTCGCCTTCGAACTTCATCGCGATCTTGCCGTTCGAGGGCACGTTGGTGAACAGGTCCATGCTGTTCCGGCGCACATTGCCCTTGGCGGTGGCGAACATCACGTGGAGGTTCGCCCACTCGTCCTCGTCCTCCGGCAGCGGAAGCACGGTGGAGATGGTCTCGCCATTGGCGAGCGGCAGCAGGTTGATCATCGGCCGACCGCGGGTGGCGGGGCCGCCCTCGGGCAGGCGCCAGACCTTCATGCGATAGACGCGGCCGAGGGTGGAGAAGAACAGCACCGGCGTGTGCGTCGAGGTGACGAACAGCTCGGTGATCGCGTCCTCGTCCTTGGTCGCCATGCCGGCGCGGCCCTTGCCGCCGCGCGCCTGGGCGCGGAAGGCATCGAGCGGGGTGCGCTTGATATAGCCCTGCACGGTCACGGTCACGACCATGTCCTCGCGCTCGATCAGGTCCTCGTCGTCGATGCCGTCGGCGGCAGCGGCGATCTCGGTCTTGCGCGGGGTGGCATAGGTGTCGCGGATCAGCACCAGCTCGCCGCGCAGCACTTCATACAACTTCGCACGATTGCCGAGGATCTCGAGCAGTTCGGCGATCGAATCGGCGAGTTCCTTGAGCTCGTCGCCGATCTCGTCGCGGCCGAGCGCGGTGAGGCGGTGGAGGCGCAGGTCGAGGATCGCGCGGACCTGGGTGTCGGACAGGCGATAGCTGTCGCCGGTCACCTCGGTGTCCACCGCCTCGACGAGGCGGATATAGGGTGCGATCTCGGCGATCGGCCATTCGCGGGCGAGCAGTGCTTCGCGCGCGGCCGCCGGGCTGGACGAACTGCGGATGATCTTCACCATCTCGTCGAGGTTGCTGACCGCGATCACCAGGCCGAGCAAGATGTGCGCACGGTCGCGCGCCTTGGCCAGCTCGAACTTCGAGCGGCGGGTGATGACCTCCTCGCGGAACTTGACGAAGGCCTCGATGATGTCGCGCAGGTTGAGCAGTTCCGGGCGGCCGCCGCGGATCGCGAGCATGTTGGCCGGGAAGCTCGATTGCGCCGGCGTGTTCCGCCAGATCTGGTTGAGCACCACCTCGGGCGTCGCGTCGCGGCGCAGGTCGATGACGATGCGCACGCCCTCGCGCGAGCTTTCGTCGCGAATGTCGGAGACGCCTTCGATCCGCTTTTCCTTGGCGGCCTCGGCGATCTTCTCGACCAGCGCGTTCTTGCCCTGCTGGTAGGGGATTTCGGTGAGCACGATCGAGCGGCGCTCGCCGCGCTGTTCGAACTCGTGGCGCGAGCGCACCAGGATCGAACCGCGGCCGGTCTGATAGGCCGAGCGGCAGCCCGAGCGGCCGAGGATCACGGCGCCGGTCGGAAAGTCGGGGCCCGGCACCAGCTCCATCAGCTCTTCGAGCGTGACCGCGCCGTTATCGATATAGGCGAGGCAGGCGTTGATCACTTCGCCGAGATTGTGCGGCGGAATGTTGGTCGCCATGCCGACGGCGATGCCGCCCGCGCCGTTGACCAGCAGGTTCGGGAAGCGGGCAGGGAGGACCGACGGCTCGCTTTCCGAGCCGTCATAGTTCGGCACGAAGTCGACCGTGTCCTTCTCGATATCGTCGAGCAGCGCCGTCGCCACGCGGGCGAGGCGCGCTTCGGTGTAGCGCATCGCGGCGGGCGGATCGGGGTCCATCGAGCCGAAATTGCCTTGGCCATCGATTAGCGGCACGCGCATCGCCCAGTCCTGCGCCATGCGGGCCATCGCGTCGTAGATCGAGCTGTCGCCGTGCGGGTGATATTTACCCATCACGTCACCGACCAGGCGGGCGGACTTGCGGTAGGGCCGTCCGGCGACATAGCCGCCTTCCTGGGCGGCATAGAGGATGCGGCGGTGGACGGGCTTCAGGCCGTCGCGAACGTCAGGCAGGGCGCGCGCCACGATCACGCTCATCGCGTAATCGAGGTACGAGGTCTTCATCTCGTCGACGATCGAGATCGGGGTAATGTCGGAAGGGTCGGCGAGCAGGGTCTCGTCGGTCAATGCAACAGACTTTCGGGTTTTTGTTACGCTGCGATGGCTCTAGCCGTCCGCATGCCTCCTGCCAACCCCGCGCCCGCGCGTACGTGCGCGCGTGGGGAGCATGGGAGCCAAGTCGGGGGCTAAACGTTTCCGCACCGCAATGGCGCTTATTCAATCGTGGTTCAGCGTGCTTCTCGCACGGCAAGCGCGCTTGAATGGTGTACAGGGCGCCTTTAGAGGATGACGTGACGCCGCCTGGCCGACGAGGAGAGTTTCACATGAAGGTTGTTTCGAAGCTTGCGCTGACTGCCATGCTTGCGCTGGGTTCCACCGCGCTGGTGTCGACGCCGGCGCTGGCCCAGAAGGACAAGAAGGGCGCCGCCGCGAAGGAAGATCCCAACGCGCTGAAGGTGGGCGATGCCTTCCGCAAGGCCGCCCAGCCGGCGATGGACGCCGTGCAGGCCAAGAACTGGGCCGCCGCCGCCCCGGCGCTCGATGCGCTGGACCAGGTCGCCCAGAACGACGACGAGAAATATTACGCCGCCTATCTGCGCACCCGCGTGCAGATCGGCCAGAACGACATGGCCGGCCTGACCAAGACGCTGCCGATCCTGATCGCCAGCCCGCGCACGCCGGCGAACGAGCTGCCGATCTACAAGCGCCAATATTACACGATTGTCGGCAACCAGGCGCTGAACGAGAAGAAGTATCCGGAAGCGATCGACAACCTGACCAAGGCGCGCGAAGCCGGCAACAACGACTTCGACATCTCGATCGCGCTCGCCAACGCCTATGCGGCGACCGGCAAGCCGAACGAGTCCGTCGCCGAAGTCGATCGCGCGATCCAGGCAGTGAAGGCCACCGGCCAGAAGCCGCCGGTTGCCTGGTACCAGTTCGCGATCCCGCGCGTCTATGCCACCGGCAACCGCGCTGCGACGGCGGAGTGGATGAAGAAGATGATTGCCGACTATCCGACCAAGCAGAACTGGCGCTGGGGCGTGCTGGTGATGCGCGGCAGCGCGGACCAGTCGGGCGGCCGTCTCACCTCGGCGCAGCGCATCGATCTCTATCGCCTGCTCCGCACCACCAAGGTGCTGGCCGACCAGAACGACTATCTCGACTATGCCGAATCGGTGAACGCCGTCGGTCTTCCCTGGGAAGCCGTGGCGGTGATCGACGAGGGCCGTGCCGCAGGCAAGCTCCCGGCCGGCAACGCCGAAATTACTCGCGTGTACACCTCGGCGCAGACCAAGTCGAAGTCGGAAGGCTCGCTCACCCCGCTGATCAAGCAGTCGCAGGCGGCTGCCAACGGCAAGATGGCGGCGCAGACCGGCGACGCCTTCCTGGCCTCGGGCGACTATGCCAAGGCCGTCGAGCTGTACGACATGGCGCTGCAGAAGGGCGGCGTCGCCACCGACGACGTCAACCTGCACCGCGGCATCGCGCTGTACAATCTCGGCCGCAAGGACGAGGCGCGTACCGGCTTCGGCCAGGTGAAGGCTGCCCCGGCGGTCGACCTCGCCGCGCTGTGGATGGTGGCACTGGACTTGCCGGCGCTCTCCTGATCGCGTCGGCAGCTGCCAAAAGGAAAGGGGCGGTCCTTTGGGACCGCCCCTTTTTTGTCCTTCAGACGTCGCTGGATCGACAGGTCAGCCCTTGAACTCCGGCACCGGCACGCCGGGCAGCGCCTTGGCGGTGCGGATGGTGAGCGACGTCTTGACGTGCTCGACATTGGGGGCAGTGGTCAGCCGCGTCGTAAGGATGGTCTGGAAGCTCTGCAGGTCGGGCGCGACGATCTTCAGGATGAAGTCGATCTCGCCGTTGAGCATGTGGCACTCGCGCACTTCGGGGATTTCGGCGACCAGCTGCTCGAAGGCGCGAAGATCGCTTTCGGCTTGACTTTTCAGGCTCACCATCGCGAAGACGGTGAGGTTATAGCCAAGCGCGCTCGGATCGAGCGCGGCATGGTATCCCTTGATCGCACCTTCCTGTTCCAGCGCGCGGACGCGGCGCAGGCAGGGCGGGGCGGTGAGCCCGACCCTTTCGGCAAGCTCGACATTGGTCATGCGGCCATTTTCCTGGAGTAATCCGAGGATCCGGACGTCGATCTCGTCGAATCGCATTTTTTTCTGGGGCTCCTGCGTGGGTTCGTTTCTTATCGCTGCTTCCTAGCATAATAAAATTACGCTTCAACGCAATTGTCCCACATTGCGACGTGCCGAAATGGACTGTTTCCTCCGCAGGTTGCATCGCGGTATGAGCACATGGTGAGTGATTGGACCTTGGGGGACGACGGCGTTGCCGCTGCGCTTTGACGATACGCTGGAGACGGTGCTGGCCGGTGACCTGCACTCGGCCACCGGCGCGCCGCTCGCGTGGCGCCAGCTGGTCGATCTGCTCGGCCGTGGTCGGGTGCCCGCCGAGCCCCGCGCGCTCGAGGCGCTCAATTCGATCCGCGACACGGTGCCGCTGACCGTGCGTGCCGCGAGCGCGCGCGCGCTGGAAGGCGCCCGGCCGCCGGCCGATCTGATACGGCTGCTCGCGATCGACGAACTCAGCGTGGCGGTGCCCGTCCTGCGCGAGGCGAGCATGTCCGAGCAGGAATGGATCGCGCTGCTGCCGGCGCTGGCGCCCGGTGCGCGACATGTCCTGCGCAACCGCCGCGACCTGCCGCCGGGCGTCATGCGCGCACTCGAAAGCTTTGGTCCCGTCGACTTCGTGCTGGCGGACCAGAGCGCGGATACCCGGCGCGCGCCGGAGGACGCCGAACCCGAGGGCCTCTTTGCCGTCGCGGATCTGGTCGCGCGCATCGAGGCCTATCACCGCGATCGCGACGCGGCCAAGGCGGCGGTCGCCGGCAGCGAGCGGGCCCGCAATTTCCGCTTCGAGACCGACGCGGCGGGCGTGGTGCGATGGGTGGAAGGCGTCAGCCGTCCGCCGGTGATCGGCCTGTCGCTCGACCTGCAGGGGCTGGCCCGCGGCAGCCGGCTCGACGGCGTCGCGGCGGGGGCCTTTCGGCGGCGTGCCGGCTTCACCAATGCCCGGCTGACGATCGAGGGCGAATCGGATGCGGCGGGGGACTGGCTGCTCTCGGCGCTGCCGGCGTTCGAACCGATCACCGGCCGCTTCACCGGTTATCGCGGCACCGCGCGGCGCCCGCGCGCCGACGAAAGGGCCGAGCCCGTCCGTGCGCCGCTGGAAGCCGATGCGCTCCGCCAGATCGTCCACGAACTGCGTACGCCGACCAATGCGATCGCCGGCTTTGCCGAGATGATCGAGACCCAGATGCTGGGCCCGGTGCCCGAGCCCTACCGCGATCGCGCTGCGGTGATCCGCGCCCAGGCGCGCGAATTGCTCGGCGCCATCGATGATCTCGATCTCGCCGCGCGGATCGAGAGCGCGGCGCTGTCGCTGGGCGAGGGGCGGGTGCCGCTGCGCCCGATGCTCGCCGCCATCGTCGCCGATCTGGGCGAGTTGCTGGCGCTGCGCGGCTCGGCGATCCTGCTGCCCGAGGAGGACATGGCCGTCTCGGGCGATCGCCGCGCGGTCGAGCGTCTGCTGGCGCGGCTGCTGGCGACTTTGGTGTCTGCCACGACGCAGGGCGAGCGGCTGCAGCTCCGCTTCGCGCAGGACGGCGAGCAGCATGTCGCGATAATGATCGCGCGGCCGCGCGCGCTCGGCCATTATCCGGGCGAAGCCGTGCTCGGCATCGACGACGAGCAGGACGAGGATGGCACGCTGCTCGGCACCGGCTTCGCCTTGCGACTGGCGCGCAACCTGGCGCGGGAGCTGGGCGGCGGTCTGATGATTGCTCCCGACCTGCTTACCCTTCGTCTCCCTGCTGCGACGCGTGCTGCTCGTGAGCAGGCGCAGCAGAGCTGAACCGCGGCGTTCGCGCAGCTTGGGCTTGCAGCCGGGTGCGGGGCTCCGCTAGGGCGGACGGACGCTGGGGGGCCTGTAGCTCAATGGTTAGAGCTGGCCGCTCATAACGGCTAGGTTGCGGGTTCGAGTCCTGCCGGGCCCACCAGCAGCCCGCGTAACGTGTTGTAATTGCACGTTATTTGCGGAATTTTTGTCTAACCCAAGGGTGAGGGTTAGACAAATCGGCGGTCACTCTTTGACCGAATACAGCCCATCGATCTGGTGAATCGCGCCCTCGGCAAGCGCCTGCTGGTTGGCCGCCTCGGTATAGGTCCGCACCTGGCTGGAGCTTTTCCACCCGCCGACAGACATGATCTGTTCGTCGGTGAGTCGGCTTTCGGCCATGCGCCGCGCGATCGCCTTGCGCAGGCCGTGCGCCGTGCATTTCGGCAAACCGGCTTCGTCGCACCACTCGCGCATTTTGTTGCCGAAGCCGTCCTTCGTGTACGGCTTGCCGAATTCGGTCACCAGATAGGTGGCGATGCCGACGCTGGGCATGGCATCGATCGCGCGGCGCAGATCCGACGCGACCGGCATCCAGATCTCGCCGCCGGTCTTCGCCGCCTGATAGTTGATCCTCCCGTTGACGATGTGCTTCGGCCCAAACATGCGCGCGTCGCCGCGGCGCTGGCCGGTCCATAGGATGATCTCCAGCGCCAGCCGGGCCTTGGTGCCCAGCTTGTGCTTCGCCTGGTAGGTGGCGATGTCTTCCTCGGTCCAGGTGTAGAACCCCTGCAGGCGTTCCTTCCCGACCTTCTCCGCGTCGGCGACCGGGTTCGAGCTGATCCACTCCAGCTTCTTCGCGTAGGCGAACAGCCGCAGCAGCTCCTTGCGCAGCTTCACGGCCGCGACCTGGCCGCCGATGGTGCGGCCGTTTTCCAGCTTCTTCTTCTCCGTCCGCGTCATCAGGATCGCTTCGATGTGCTCGAACCGGAAGTCGGTGACGCGATCGTTGCCGAACTCTTCGCGGAAGCTCTCGATCAGCCACCGCCGGCGGACGCGCGTTTCTGGCGTGCCCTTCGCCGCGAAGTCGGCGGAACGATAGTAGCGCGTGCAGAGATCGTGGACGCTGCCCGGCGCGTGGCGGGTTTCCATTTGCGTCGGCGCGCCTGCCAGCAGCGCCTTGTATTCCGCCTCAAAGCCGGGCTGATCGGGCAGGGTCTTCATGTAGACCGGGGCAAAGCCGGTCTTCCGGAAGCGCGCGCGCAGCTTGCCGTGCCGATCGGGGGCAACCGTGACGTTCTTGTAGCGCGTCTTCATCGGCCCTTCAGCAGCCTATCGAGAGGGTTGGGCGTAGCCTCGACGATCGTCATCGGATCGTCGCTGGCATCGATCACCATATTGCCGTTCACGTCAATGCCGACTCGCACGCGCGCAAAGCCGGCCTCGCGCGCGCCGGACAGGGCGCGCTTGATGTCCGTCTTGGTGAAGCGGGCGGGGGCAGTCATCGCGTGTCGAGTCCCAGGCGGTGGCGGTGAATCATGTATTCGGCCCATTCCATGCGGCCGGCGGCGCGATCTTCGTCGCGATATTCCTGGATCAATGCCCGGTGGCGGCTGCTGGCCTTGCGGCCGATCTCGCGTTCCTCGGGCTTGCCGCGCGAACCATCGCGCGTGACTCGGGCGACGATCGAGAAGGGTGTCAGCACGCGGCCGCGAGCGGTCGCCCGGTTGTTCCAATCGGCATTGTGCTGGCTGCTGCAGAAGAGCTGGTTGGCACGGTTCGGCTCGAACACCTTGCGGCACTCGGGGCACTCGCGCGGCGGCCACCCGCCCGCCTGTTGCCCAGGCATGCGATTGCTGACGCGCTGAGAGCACGCTTGTAACAAGGGTGGGGCGGGCGGCTTAGGCATCGCCCTGCGCGTCCGCGGGGAACATACTTCGCACCTCTGCGGGAATCAGCGGCAGAAGGATGTCGATATGCTCTTGGCACATCTTCCGCTGGGCGGGGCCTGGGGCCGCACTCCGCATGCCGCGAAGCGCCACCAGCGTGAACATGCACGCTGCCGCAAGCCGCTGGTTCTCCGGGAACGTCTCCACTGCGGCCAAGATCTTGGCGCGGCTCTCGGAGTCTGCTCCGGTTTCATAGCGTGCGGGGCGAACAGCAGTGCGGATGGCCGGAACGTTGGTCATTCTGCCCTCCGACGAACAGTCTTTGCGTCCTTCCGATCGGCCCCCTCGCAAAGCACGGTCCAAGGCGGAATTCTGCCACGAGCATCATAGATGTGCAGGCCGGGCTGGGCGGCCTCAAGGAATAGGCGCTCGCCTTTCCCCTCCACCGTAACCCACGCCTCATGCACCCAGACCGATTCGCCAACCCAATCGTCGGGAGCTTTCCAGTAGCCGCGATTGAACAGGATGGTCCCATCACGCCGCACCGTCCGCACCCCGCCGAGCGTGTAACCGTCGGGTGCTTTGATGTCGTTCTCGCGCTTCATGCTTCCGTCCCAACGTGTTTCGCTAAGGTCGCGAGGTTGGCGAGCGAGCGGATCTCGCCCATGCGGAGGTACAGCGGGAAGACCTTGTCGTCGGGGATGCGATCGTCTTTGATGCCGCTCGGCATGACGGCCTTCACCGCGTCTGCCAGCGCCTCCCGCGCGGCATCGCCGTTGCTATCATCGGTTGGGGTAAGAGCGTCCCCGTAACTGCTTAGAAACTCGCCATCCCACCAGATTACGCCGATGCCGCCGCATTCTCGACAACCGCCGCCGGGCTGGCATTGAAACCGCGCATCGTAAGGATAATCCTTGGTCGAGACGCACCCCTCGCAAGATTCCTGACATCCGCTGCACGCAGTCCAGCAACCGCCATCCTCTTCAATCACCTCGGCGATCCGGGCCTTTTCCCGTTCCGTGTCTCCGGTGGCCGCAGCGGCCGATTGCAGCCGGTGCCGCGCCAGCATCTGCAGCGCGCCGTCGGTCGATGGCAGGGTATCGGCCTGCACGCGGGCATATTCGACGGTGTGGCCGGCGGAGATCAGGCCTCCGAACAGCGCTTCGCGGTCGACGGTATCGATCATCACCGGCTGGAACGGGTTCGGCACAACCGTGCCCTTGGTTGCCATCGGCATTAGAACAGTCCTTCCTGCTTCGACTGGGGCTTGGTGACGGCGGCGCGGGGGACCGGCGCCGCCGTCTGTCGCGTGGGTGCGCGCTCCGCGCTGCGGGTCACATGGCGGCCTCCCTCGGTTGAAACGGCATCTTCTCCGCTCGGGCGCGGCCAGCGGCGGCGCGCCTCTTGATTGACGGAGTACAGGAACAGGATGTGCGGACGATCGGCGCCGGGCCACCACGGGAAGTGGTGGTCGATCAGCGCCTGGACGCGGGCGAGCTGCTCCGCGTTCACTTCGTCCGGCGCACGGGCGGCGCGCTGGGTGAGCATGTCGCGGATGCCCGCGAGATCCTGGCGGATCTCCGCATGGCTGGCCTGCAGCTCGGGCTCGGGCTGGTGATCGACGATCGCGCGCCACATGGCGGCGAGGGCGCCGGAGACGCGCGCCCGATCGGCCGCCGGGGCGGCTCGCTCGGTGTCGCCTTTCTCCGCCAGCTGGTCGGCATGGCGCTGGCGCGCGGCGTGGATGCGCCCGGCCTCTGCCGCGAGTGCAGGCCAGTCGCGAGCGACGTAGTCGGTGCGGTTCATGCTGCCAGCCTCATTTCGGGAGCGGCCGGTGGGTTCGCAGCGACCAGAGCGCG
Source organism: Sphingomonas sp. ABOLE (assembly GCF_003950455.1). NCBI lineage: Bacteria > Pseudomonadati > Pseudomonadota > Alphaproteobacteria > Sphingomonadales > Sphingomonadaceae > Sphingomonas > Sphingomonas sp. ABOLE. The sequence goes on along the minus strand of NZ_QQWY01000046.1, from coordinate 13,815 downwards.
GGCGACAGGTGGGCAAACGCTGTTGCCGATGGCGCTGATCTGCTGGGCGATCGGTAAGCGGCCGAACTTCATCTTGCCGCCCTTGGTCCGATACAAGCATTCCGGATCGAGGACGTACGTCTCCGGGAAGCCTTGGGCGCGCGCCAGCTCGCGTGGCTTCAGCATCCGCAGGCCGATGTCGACGATTACATAGGTCCGCGCGTCGATCGTCACCGTGACAACGGCGAAGCGTGCCTTGGTGGTGATCGTGTCGAGCGGTCGATCGACCGGCTGGATCTGCGCGGCCTCCGACTCGCCGTCGGTGCCGTAGTATTTGACCAGGAACGCGGCGACGCGGGTGGCGCGTTCCAGCTGCTCTGGCGGCAGCGCATCGGCCTCCACCATCACCGTCTCGACGACGCGCTGGTTCGCACCCTTCCCGAGGATCGTGGAGAGCGGTTTCCGAGCATCCCGGCCGATCGCGCCGGTGTTCGCCTGCTCCAAGTGAGCGGCGATGACGGAATGATGGTTGCCGCCGGCAGTGGCGGTCTTCAGCGGCTTCTGCGGATCAGCGCGGCCACCGTTCGTATTGCTGGTGTAGAAGCTGGACAGGAAGGCGCTGACGACGCCGAGCGGCACCGCACCGGCTGGGCGGGCTGGTTCCCCATTCGCCGTGATGGTCGGCAGTGGGTCGTTCGCTGCGGCGCCGACAGACCCGGTGCGGAACTTGGTGACATGCGGTGCGAGTTGCACGTCGACCAGCGAGAACTCGCCGCCGTTGGCCGTGGTAATGGTCGGGAGCGGCTTCGACACGGCATTGGTGCGCGGGCTGCTCTGGGTATGCGTCACCGGGACGATGAACGGCTCGGCCGCATTCACGACATAGCGCATGACGCCCGCGGCAATGCGGCGCTTCGTTGCGTCCGCGAGATCCTTCTGTCGATCGAAGATCGAGGGGCAGCGAATGGACCAGTCGATGCACTCGGCGGCGGTGCGATACGGCAGCAGTCGACCGCTGCGGACACCCGCCGAACCTGGCGAGCCGTGGGTGGGCTTCGGCCACACGATCGGCATGCCGTCGCGGCGCATGATCATGTAGAGGCGGTTGCGGGTGGTTGGGGCGCCGAAGTCGCAAGCCGGGATCATCTTCCACGCGACGCAATAGCCTAGCGCGCGGATGGCCCGGACGAACCGCTTGAACTCGCGGCCTTCCTGGCCGGGGATCGGGCGGCCTTCTTCGTCGAGCGGCGCCGCGTACTGGAATTCCTCGACGTTCTCTAGGAAGGCGACACTTGGCTGAACGTCGCGCATCCATGCCACGACTTCCCAGCATAGTGCGCGGATGCTCCGGTCCTTGACCGGGCCGCCCTTGGCGCGGCTGAATTCCTTGCAGTCGGGCGAGAACCAGGCGCCGGATACCGGCCGCATGCGGGTGGCGTGCAGCGGCCACAGCGACTTGATGTCCTGGCAGAAGTGTTCCGTTTGCGGGTGGTTCGCTTTGTGGATCGCGATCGCGGTAGGGCTGTGGTTCACCGCGATATCGACCGGGCGCCCGATAGCCTGCTCGATCCCCGTGCTGGCACCGCCGCCGCCGGCAAAGCCGTCGATGAACAGGCCAGACCAGGCGAGGCTGGCAGCAATGAAACCGGTGCGCGGCGTCAATTTGCTTCACCATCGTCGAGTAGCGCGTCGACCAGGTCGTCGTCGGCCACGGTCGCCAGAAGTAGCCGGATCAGGGCATTGACGGACAGGCTTCGCCTTGCCGCATGCGGACGCAGGGCGCGCAGCACGTCATTGTCGGCGCACACGGTGTGCTGTTTCGCAGTTGAGGGCGCGGCTTGTCGGATCGGCCGTTCGGTTCCACGCTTCCGGGCTGCGCTCGCTTCGAGAGCCGAGACTGACTTAACGTCGATCCCGATCTTCCGCGCGATCTGCGCTGCTGTCATCCCCTCGGTGCGCAGATGCTCGATCGCCGCCGTGCGGGTGGGGAAGCCCAAAGTTGGCTTCGGACTGCTCATATCCAATCCTCCAGGTAGCGGGCGAGGGCGCCGAGCAGCTGGCCGCGCATATCGTCGAGGGGTTCGCCGCTGGCGACGCTGGCCTCGATCGCCAGCTTCGTGGCGTCGGCCAGCTTCTCGATTGCTTCCTGATCGAACGGCGTGTGGACGTTCAGCGGGCCTTCGGTGGCGGCGAGCATGATGTCGGCAAGCGCCGTGGCGGCCTGGGATGCGGCCGCCAACGCAAGGCGACGGAAGTCGGGGGTGTCTGCAACGTCCGTCATTCTGCGGCCTCCAGATCGGACCGGTCGCCCTGCTGGGCGGCGATGCGGGAATAGGTGCGGGCGGCCTTGGCGGCCGGGCCGTTGGCCTCGGTCGGTCGGACGGGGCCGAGGGCCTTCAGGATGTGTTCGCTGGCGATCTTCGCCATGCGCGTCAGGCGGCGGCGGCGCGCGCCGAGGTAGCCCTTGCGAAGGATCTGCGGCACCAGCGCCCAGCAATCCGCGCAGAGCAGGTGGCGCAGCTCGCGCGCGCCGCTGCAGCCCCTGCGCTTGCAGGTGTAGCGGCGGGCGGTCACTGCGCGGGGCTCCAGGCGATGGCGAGCAGGATCATCCCGCCCACTGAGAGCGCCAGCATGGCCAGCATGGCGAAGCCGAGCGCGCGGCTGCTGCCGCTGGCCTCGGGCGCGAAGCGGCGATCGTCACGGCGCATCAGAACGGCGTCCCGGCGATGCCGAGCATGACGATCATGCCAACGATGATCCCCGCGAGCAGGGGCAGGGAAACCGGGTGTTCGTCCGCCAGATCAGCAGCGCGGCGGGGGAGCGATGGCGCGAACGGTTCGCGCGCATCAGCTTCTAGGTGGACGCGGGTCCATCGGGGATCGGGCATTGTCGCCTCCATGTCTGATGGCGGCGATCAATGAGGTAGATAAAACTAACAGTCAACAGAAATGTTAGACAAAACTACCAGTGCAAGCGACACCACCCGGTTCTAGGCTGAGCGTCAAGGGGCTAGAGGGGGTAAAGATGGCGGCGTACTGCTCGGACTGCGGAGAAAAGCTGCCGGAGGGCGCAAGGTTCTGCAGCCACTGTGGTGTTCCGGTTTCTGCGCTTGTGCCGTCCGGCGCCGCGGTCGGCGAGGCTGGGCTGGTGCCGGAGGAGGTGGATGCACCGTCGGCCGAAGCCGATCAGGTGGCGCCCACGGTCCCCGATCGTGAGCCTGAGCGCGATACGCTGACGCCGATCATGTTTGGAGGCGTCGGCATTGTGATGGTGGGTTTGCTGATCGCGGCGCTTGGTTCGAGCATATCGGCCAATCAGAATGAGATCGCGAATAGCCAAGACATTCTCGCGGTGGATGCAGCGGCACCCATCGAGAATGCCGCAGACTCGGCTGCTGCCGCCTCGCCGGCTCGGGCTTGGCAGTATTCGTCCAGTGAGGACAACATCAGCGGGAAGCAGATCCTTACCGCGAGTGTCCAAAGCAGCAACGAGATACAGCAGGGCTTTCCCTATGGTGAAAGCGGCCTGACTGCCACGATCCGGCGGCACCCTCGTTGGGGTCGCGACGTGTACTTCACCCTTGGAAGCGGCCAGTTGGTGTGCGGCGTGATGGATAGTTGCTACGCCCTCGTCCGCTTCGACGATGGTCCTGCGCGCCGTGTGAGCCTTGCCGAGCCTTCCGACCATAGCTCCGGCACCCTCTTTGCGTCGGGCTCGTTGGCGGCGTCGATGCTGAAGGCGAAGAAGATGGTGGTGGAGATCGAGGTGTACCAAGCGGGGCGGCCGCAGTTCTCGTTCGATACGGCGGGCTTGGATGCAAAGAGAGCTGGGCTCTAATTAAGTGTCTGGTTCAAGATGGGTGGGGGGGACATATGCAGCAGGAACAATTTACCTGGGTAATCAAGGTAAGCGATCTTGCTATCATCATAGCTACGCTCGTTGGTCCTATCCTGGCGGTGCAGGCTCAAAAGTGGCTCGAACGTAATAGGGCTATAAAGGACCGCCAGAACTATGTTTTTCGCGTGCTGATGGCTACGAGAGCGGCGAGGTTGTCATCGGCACACGTCGAGGCGTTGAATAGCGTGCCCGTGGATTTCTACGGCAGAAGCAAGAAGTTGAAGGCAATCAGAGATGATTGGCAAATCTACCTCGCGTCTCTTGAAAACAAGGGTGCTGGAGGCGAAGCGGCAGCAGCTATTGCGCTGGCGAGACAGGGGTGTTTTCTCGATTTGCTTCAAAAAATGTCGTCGTATCTGGGTTACGACTTCAATAGGGCTGAATTGGAAAATGGCCTATACTATCCAGAAGGGCATGCGGCCATTGAGAGCGATCAAGAGCTAATTCGAAGGGGTGTCGCTGCAATCATAAAGGGCGAAATCGCGATACCGATGGCGGTAAAAGAGTTCCCTGCCACTATGGACGACGCAACCATCGCTAACCAACAAGCCCTCGCGAAACTGCTAATGGAGTGGCTTGACGGGCAACGGGCGGTGAGAATCGAGCAGTGATCTTGAATTGCGCTACTAGTAGCGAGCGCCCTTGACCTTGTGCATCGCCGCCACGCGGGCAATCTCGACCCGGAACATGGTGGGTGGATTGTACTGCCGCAGTTCGACGTATTCTGAACTGCGGCGTACTAATTCCTTGACCAGCACCATCTTTACGCCCTGGTCCTGGTCGGTGCCGCCGCGCAGCTGGACGATCACCGTGTCGCCAATGCCCACACCCTCGCGCGGGCTGACCCATACTTCGTGACCAGGCTTCAGCGCCGGCACCATCGATTCACCAACGATCCGCAGCGCGTAGGCCTGCGGGTCTTTCGCGAGGAAATCCGGGCGGCTGACATAGTCGAGGACCTGACCGTAATAGAGTTCGGTCAGTTCGATATGCTCTTCCACAGAGCCGAAATCGCCTCCGATGGCGCTGCCCACTAGCGGCACCGGCGGGAGAGGTTCGTCGCCGAATATGGCCATCCGGGTATCGCGCGAGCCGCGGGCGATGCCGACCACTTCGGAAAGAACGAATTCGCTATCAGTCTGCTTTGCATGCTCCAACGACCGTTCGTAATCGGCCCGCGTTGCCGAGATGGCGGACAGCAGGGCGTCCACAACGTCCTGGCTCGGGTTGCCGTGCTTCTCCAGCCCGTTGAAATAATTCCGCGCCAAGCCCGCGTCGGTTGCCCATCGGCCAAGCGCGAGGCCGTCCGGCTTCAGCGCCATGAGCGCGCGGTAGACTGGGGGTTTCGGTTCGGCCATCGTGTTAGGCGTATCGAACAACGCCAATGAGACGGCAACGCTAGTTTGATCTAACATTGTCGCTTGACTGTTAGATACAAATACCGCATCCGATGCGGCCATGCATGTTCCGACCCATGAAGAGGTGCTTCGCACCATCGATGCGTTCCTGGAGCGCCACCCGAAGATCGGAGAGTCGCGTTTCGGTCGCGACGCAACAGGCGAGCCTGGGCTGCTCGGCCGTCTGCGCGCCGGCTCCACGCCCACGCTGAAAGTGCTGAACCGCATCAAGTCGTACATGGACGATAGGGACGCGACGCTTGGTGTGGGTGGGGCTGACCATGGCGCCCGTGATACTTCGCAGGCGCAGCATGCGTCATCCGGAACCGAAACGAATATTTCCGCGCCGTCGGGCGCACTGAGTTCTGTAGTCGGCCTCCCGGGCTCAGCTACGACTGCAGCCGAAGGGGAGGGGGCATGCTCCCTCCCCGGAGGGCTCGCCGCATGAAGCCCGAGCGCCTCGCGCTGAAGCGCGCCTTTGCCGACACGATAAAGGGCGTCGGCGGCCTGGAAGCGGCGGCGGAGTTCTGCCGCGTCGGCAAGTCCGTGCTGGGCGATGCGCAGAACCCGAATTGCCCGGATCGCTGGCCGCCGCTGGATGTCATCGCCGATCTGGAGCCGCTCGCCCGCGATCGCGACGGCTGGCCGCACGTCACCCGCGCGCTCTGCCGGGAAATGGGCGGCTCCTTCGTGCCGCACCCTGCGGGCGTGGCGGCGGGCGGCGACCTGATGCTGCGCGCGGGCGAGCTAGTGAAGGAAGCGTCCGATGTCGTGACCTCGCTGGCCCGCGCGCTCGCCGACAAGAAATTCGACACGAAGGAGCGCCGCGAGGTGCGCGCCGAGATCAATCAACTCGTCGAGCTGGCCGTCGGCATGGCCGCGCTGGTCGACGCATCGGGAGAACAGAATTGACCCTCATGCATCTGGCGGCCGTCGTGCCCAGCCGCGGCGCCCACAAGCTGGCGTGGATCATCGGCACCTCCGGCGATCCGGTCGACGATATCGAGCGGTTCGGCCAGGCCGTGGGCGGCGTGGCGATGTTCGATCGCGTGCTGTCCGGTGAGGTGGTGCCTTGCGCCGTCATGGCCGCCGAGATCCAGCTGTGGAGCATGGGCCTGATCCAGCGCCAGGACTGGCGCCGCCCGGCCTATCGCTGGTGGGGCGATCGTCCCATCGGGTGGTTCAACCCTCGGGTTCCCGCTGCGGCCTGATCATGGCGGGGGGGATCAACACCAATTCAGTTACCGGCGCGCGGCCCTCGGGTCGCACTGAAGACGCGCGCCCTGGCGAGCCGAGCCGTTTCCCCACCCCCCCGGCGGCTCGGCTCGCCTCAACCGATCAACGAGACGCCCATGCTTGATGCTGCCGGCATCACCGAATGGGTGCGCAATGCAAAGGCGGGCGACATGGCCGTATACGCGCGGGGCGAGACGATTTCACGGCCGGTGGCCGAGTTGGCCCGCCGCTTCCACGAACAGGGTCTGGTGGATCTGACGCGGCGCCGCGATGGCGGCGGCTGGCAGTTCCTGATCCAGCGCCGATCGGCGACGTACCGCGCGGGCCGTCAGGTGCGGCGGGTGCATCCGCGCTCCAGCGCCGAAAACGCGATCCTGCGCATGATCCGCGACGCGATCCGGCTGAAGCAGCCGTGCCCGACCAATGCCGAGTTCGCCGAGGGCGCGGGACTGAGCGGCGCGATCGCCGCCAGCTACCGCCTGCGCAAGCTGGTGCGCGACGGGAAGGTGGAGCTGGTCGACCATGGTCCGTTCGAGAGGCGCGTGGCGGTGCTGGTTGGCACCGACAAGCGCACGGTGCGGGCGCCGCTCTGATGGCGGACCAGGTCGATGATGCGAGCGAGATCGAGCAGGCGCACATCGACCGTGCGCTGGCCGAGGTGCGCCGGGAGCCCTTCGAAGCTTGGGTGTCCGGCAAATGCGAAGAATGCGGTGACGAGACGCTGAGGCTGGTGGAGGGCAAATGCGCGCCCTGCCGCGAGCCTTGGCCGCCCCTGCCGCGTCGATACTGAGCGGAGGAAACCCCATGATCGAGATTGAAACGCGCAAGTTCGTGGCGGCGATGGAAATCGCCGGATCGGTGGTGCAGCGGGGGACGAGCATCGAAGTGCTTCGCCAACTGCGGCTGCATGCCAATGGCCTGCTCTCGATCAGCGCGACGGATCTGGACATGGGGTGCGAGGTTCGGCTGCCGTATAGCGGCGCACCGGCCAGCCCCTTTCTGCTGCCGGAGCCCGCGCGGATCCGCAAGGCGGTGGCGCATTCCGGCGGCGATTCGGTGCGCGTGGTGCCCGGCGAGGATGGTGCCGTCTCGGTAGAGGCGGGGCCGCTCGCGCTTGCCGCCAAGGGTGTGCCCGCCGGGGACTTCCCGACGCATGGGCTGGAGGCGCTTGCGCGGGAGGATCTGCGGTGCGTGCTGGGCTCGGCGGAAATCGCGGCGATCGGGCGGGTGGCGCGGGCAATGTCTGCCGAGGAAACCCGCTATTACCTGAACGGTATCTTCCTGCATGCGCTGGACGATTGGACGGTACGGGCGGTTGCGACGGACGGCCACCGGCTGTTCTGGGCGAACCTGAAGATTCCCGGCGCGATGATGGCGCGGGACCGCTTCACGGGCGTTATCCTGCCGCGCGGCCTGATCAACCTGGTGCTGCGCCGGTTCAAGCGCGCCGAGGAAGTCGCGCTGGTGGTGGGTGTGCCGCTGCCCTTCAACGCGGTGGAGGTTGCCGAGGGCACCGCGCCGGCCAGGGGGATCAACCCGCGCGTGGCGCTGGCGGCGAACCTGGGCGACCTGCTGGTTTCGTTCCGCAGTAAGACGATCGACGGCACCTTCCCCGATTACACGCGGGTGATCCCGGAAGCGCACGAATACCGGGTGGTACTGGATATCGCGACGCTGCGACGGGCCTTGCTCTCGCTAGTAGCCAGCAGCGCGGCCAAGCGGCCCGACGTGACGATCCGCCACGAAGGTGGGGAATTACGCTGCTCGATCGCTACCGATTGGGGCGGCAAGGACAGCCGCGCGTGCGCAAGCGTGGTGATGCTGGAATGCCTGGGGCTGCCCGAAGGCTATCAGATCGCCTTCAATGGCCGGTATCTGCTCGACTGCCTCAATTCCTGCCGCGGCGCGCGGGCGATCTTCGGCCTGAATGGCGGGATGGCCCCGGCCTCGATCGCGGGGGACGAGGATGCGGGCGATTTCGGCATGGTCGTGATGCCGGTGCGCACCTGATCGGGAGAGCGGGGCGGACACCCTGTGCCCTTGCGCCCCGCTGGGCGGCGTCTCCCAAAGCCCGGCACCCCAACCAGAACAGCCCGAACCCTACGGGAGGAATCCGTGTCGCCACCTTCTGCCAGCCTTGCCGATCTGGATGCCATCCGGCGCCGGCACTCGCTTTCGGGCCTGATTGGCAAGAAGGTGAAGCTGCGGCGCAGCTCGGGCGGGTTCAAGGGGCTTTGCCCCTTCCACAAAGAGCGGACGCCCAGCTTCCATGTGAGCGACGCGAGCGGCACCTATCATTGCTATGGCTGCGGCGCGCATGGCGACCTGTTCCGCTGGGTGCAGGATTCGGAAGGCGTCGATTTCAAGGAAGCAGTCCGCCGGCTGAGCGACGGCGATCCGATCCAGGCCGATGCGGCGCTCCCGCAGCGCGCCGGGCCGCTGCGGGAGGATTCGGGGGTCGTAGCTTCGGTGGAGGTGGCGCGGTGGCTGTGGCGCACCTCGCTGCCGGCGCTGGGCTCGATCGTGGAGCGCTACCTGGTGGCGCGGGGGTTGGAACTTGGCGGCATCCGGCAGTTCCGCATGCTCTCCGCGCTGCGCTTTCATCCTCGGGCGGCGGTGGTGCCGTGGCGCGTCGGCGCGGCCGAGGGCGACGTGCGCAAGCGGGCGCCTGCGATGTTGGGCCTGATCGTGGATCGCGACGGCGAGCCGATGGGGGTGCATGCCACCTATCTGCGGCAGGACGGCAGCGACAAGATAGAGCGCAAGATGTGGGGCGGGCTGCAGCGCGGCGCGGTGTGGCTGCAGGGGTGCCCCGGTGACATGCCCGGCGGGCGGATCGCGGTGGGCGAAGGCATCGAAACGGTTTGGAGCTGGGTGCAGCGCAACCAGTGGGACGGCGCCGCCGCCGCGGCGCTGAGCCTGGACAATCTGCAGGGCGGCATCGTGCGCAAGGATGGCGTGTGGCCCCTGTGGAACATCCGCGCCGAGCTGGGCCGTCCGCCGTTCCTGATCCAGGGCGCGGCCGAGGCGGTGGTGCTGGTGGACGCGGACATGAAGCCGCTGGCTGATCAGAAGCTGCAGTATCGCCGCGGCGCCAAGTGGGTGCGCGGGACTATCGAGCAGGCCGAGCGCGCGCAGATCTGCGCGACGGCGGCGGTGCAGCACTGGCGGCATGCCGGCGCCGGCCTGGTGCGCGCCGAACGCCCGCCGATGGGGATGGATTTCAACGACATGGTGAGGGCTGCGCAATGACGTACCTGCGCAAGGAAGTGATCGGGCGGGCGACGCTGTACCTGGGGGATGCGCGCGAGATTGTGCCTACGCTTGGCTTGGTGTCCGACATCATGATGGACCCGCCCTATGAGGCGATCATGCACGAGAGCAAATCGGGCATGAAAGGGCTAGTGCGGCCCGATGGCTCGCATCATTGGAAGCCGCTAGACTTCGACCCGATCGACGCAATCCGCGACGAAGTGGTTTCGTGGGGCGCCCAGTGCGAGGGTTGGTTCATCGCCTTCTGCACGTCGGAAGGCGTGGCGCGGTGGGCGGATGCGATCAACGCCAGCCCGATGAAGTACAAGCGGGCCTGTGTCTGGATCAAGCCGGACTCGACGCCGCAGATGAACGGGCAAGGGCCTGCGCAGGGCGCTGAGCATTTCGTTTGTGCCTGGGCGGGCAAGGGGCACGCCCGATGGAATGCTGGCGGCAAGCGTGGGGTCTACACGCATTTAGTGAATGGTCCAGAGCGCACCGGGGCGCATCCGACTGAAAAGCCGCGTCGCCTTATGAGCGAGCTGGTTGCAGACTTTACGCAACCCGGAGCGACCATCCTGGACCCGTTCATGGGTAGTGGAACGACAGGCGTCGCCGCTGTTATGGCAGGGCGCAGCTTCATCGGGATTGATTTGAACCCGACCTATTTCGCCCTCGCCTGCAAGCGCATCGAGGATGCCCAGCGGCAGTATGGCCTGTTCGAAGGTGTCGCGGCATGAGCGGGGACCGGCTGCGGCTGTTCGTAGAGCGCATCGAACGGCTGATCGAGGAACGCGCCGGCATCAGCGACGATATCCGCGACGTGTACGCCGAGGCCAAGGCCGAAGGCTATGACACCAAGACGATCCGGCAGGTGATCGCGCGGCGGGCAATGGAGCCTCACCACCGCGCCGAGGCTGAAGAGCTGCTCGCCACCTATGAGGCGGCGCTAGGGATGGAGGATGCCGAGGCGCGGGAGGCGATCACCGCGCTGCGCCCAGATGCCGCTGCGCTCGCGCTTGACCTGCTGACTGCGGAAATCGTCGCGCTGGAGGATAGCAACCAGGCGTCGGCGCTGGTGGAGCATGTTCTGTTCCTGCTGGATCTGCGCGCCGAAATCGCGCTGCTGCGGGCGCAGGAATCGGCGCGGAAGAAGCTCGCCAAAGAGGAGGGTTTCGACGCCAAGCAACTCGCCCTTGTGGTTCGCTGGTTCGAGAAGGTGGCGAAGCATGGCGAGGAAGCCATGCGCGCCGGGGAAGCCACGTTCGGGCTCTACCGTGGCACGGTCGAAGTGCACCAAGCGCAGACCAGCATGACGACAGAGCGCGATCGCGCGCTTTTCGAGAAGTTCGCCGGTGAAGATCGGCAGCAACAGAAACAATCGGCCCGCCGCAAGCGCGTCAGCTCCGCGCTGATGCTCGCGCGCGCCGTGAATATCGACGGGAAGGGAAAGCGCCATGGCGGCTAAGACGGGGTTTGAAGTGCAGGTAGTAGATCCATGGGCGCTGGCGTGGAAGGAATTGAACGATCAGGGGAATGCTGACCGGCTTGTCGCGCATGCGCAGGGCCTGCTGATCTATGTCCGAAGCTGGGGGTGGTTGGCCTATGAAGACGGGCATTGGTCGCGCGACGACGGGGAGCGGCTTGCCCGGCTGAAGGCCATGGACGTGGCGCGCGGCATTCGCGCGGAGATGGAGGAGCTGGAGGCGCGCTTGGACCGTCGGCCGCTGCCGGACGGCATGACCGAGGAGTTCCTGGAAGGGCGGATCGAGGCGCTTTCGAAGCACGCGACCAAGTCCGGTGACAGCTCCCGCACCAAGGCGATGTTGGAGCAGGCGGCCAATCTGGACGTGCTGAACCGCCGCGAGGAAGAATTCGACGCAGATCCGCTGGCGCTGAACGCCCGCAACTGCACGTTGCGCTTCCGGCAAGGCTCGGACGGGTGGGAGGTGCACGATGCGCCCCACGACCCGGTTGACCTGCTGACGCGCCAGTGCGCGGCCGAGTGGCGGCCCGACGCGAAGAACGACATGTGGCTGAAGCACATGGAGACCGTGCTGCCGGACAAGGAAGTGCGGTGGTTTTTCCAGAAGCTGATCGGATACTGCGCCACCGGCCTGAACGTCGAGCAGATCTTCGTCATCCTGCAGGGTAAGGGCGGTGACGGCAAATCCACCGCAATGAACGCGATCCGCATCGTCCTGGGCAGCTACGGCGTGTCGGGTAAGGTGCAGACCTTCCTTGACGGGCCCGACACCGATGCCGGCGGCGCGACGCCCGAGCTGGTGCGGTTCGTGGGCGACACGCGACTGATCTCGATCCAAGAGCCCAAGCGCGGCAAGGCCATGGCGGAAGAGCGGGTGAAGCAGTTCACGGGCGGATCTCCGGTGCCTTACCGCCCGCTATACGGCGCGGAGAGCGAGTTCGAGCCCCGCGGCAAGGTGGTGATGGAGGCGAACAAGCGTCCCCGCATCAGCGGCGACGACGACGGGATCTGGCGGCGCATCATCATCATGCTGTGGCGGCACCAGTTCAAAGGCGGCGCGATCGTGAAAGGGATGCACGAACGCATCCTGAAAGACGATCCTGGCGGCGCCTCGGGCGTGCTGAACTGGATCATTGCCGGAGTCATCGGATACCTCAACGATGGCTTGGAACAGCCGCCCGAGGTGGTCGACGCGATCGAGGAGTATCGGCGCTCCGCCAACCCTTTCTCCGAATGGGCCCACGCGAAGCTCGACATGAGCGACCCGCTGGCGCGTGAGCTGTCGGCCGACCTGTACACTTCGTACAAAGAATGGTGCGAGGCGGAGGGGTTGAGCGACAACGAGGTGATGAATTCCACCCGTTTCGGGCGCGCTCTGGGCGATCTCCAGATCATCATGTGCGGCAAGGACAGCAAGGGCAAGAAGCTGCGCCGTGGCGCTCGCCTGCGCCGCACGAATGACCTTCCGGCGGGCAGTTCCGAGCCCATTGGCGACGGCGGTGACGAGGGCGAGCCGCTCTAACAACGGACAGTTCACGGACAGTTGGCCCATACTGTCCGTGATTTTCGGGGGCGCGGCGCGGGTTGGAACGCGGGCCGAGTGTGCTAGGAGGGATAAGTCGATGCAAGCATTACTCAAACCGTCCGTCTGTCCGTTAACTGTCCGTAGCTGAGGGCGGCAGAAAAGCGTGAGTTACGGACAGTACAGACAGTACGGACTGTTTAGTTCCTAAGCTCTCCATATGTGCGCCCATGCATGCGCGATATCCCTGCATCCGTCTGTCTGTCCGTTCCTAAAAATCAAAGAGGGTAATATGCTTTCTTCTACTTTCTCCAACGCAGCAAAGGCACGGAACGGCGAGCTTGGCGGCGACCTGGGCTGGACGTTCGAGGCGGTGCAAGAGCGGTTGGTGGAGGCGTGGGCCTTCCTCGCCCGCTTGCCGGATCGCGAGGCGGGGTGGCTTCGGGTGCAGGCCACATGGCCCGACGTGCGCCGACATCACGCATTCGGTGACTACGGCGACATGGATGTGGACGCTCGCCCTCGGCTCCCTGGCCTCTCGTCTGACGAGGTGGGGCGGATGGAGGAAGCGCTGAGTTGGTTGCAGCATGTGCCCGAGCGCGACCGCAAGCTGGTGGGTTTGGCGCTGGCCCAGCTGCAGCGCATCGCACGGCCAGAGTGGGTGTGGATTGCGCGACGGTTGGGCAGCGTGGCGGAGCCCGACGCCTACCGCATGCGCTATGGCCGCGCGATCACCCGCATCTGTCGCGCGCTGAACACCGCAGAAAACCGAGGGTAGAGGCGCGCAAGGGGTAGAATGTGATGTCGAGCAAATATCAGTTGTTCGCCTGGAGCCCCATTCCGGCTATCCAGCTGATAGCCTTGGGGCATTCGCATGCGGGGCAGGGGCGGCGTCGCCTCGACCGACAGGCGGCATACCTGCAGGGGCGCGCAGCATCGACCGGATTTCCCCCGATGGCGCAACATTCTTTCAACGCGATGCCTGAAAGCAGCGAAGCGGCGCAACATCGGTGCGCGGCACGCGCGGTCGGGCGGCGGGGGGTGGG
>NZ_QQWY01000045.1:0-36233 GCF_003950455.1 Sphingomonas sp. ABOLE | reverse complement strand
CCTCCTGGGAGGAGGGGTTGGGGGGTGGAGGGATGCCAGAACGTGCGTTGGTCTCTGTGAGACACAGCCCCACCCCAACCCCGCATAAGGTGAACAGCTCCCCGCGCTGTTCAGGCGCTGCCGGGGGCAGCGCCGACCTGATGCGCCTGAAGGGGAGGGGCTTAGAAGAAGAGCAGGGATGACTTCCCCCGCCACACCGGCTAATCCCGCGCGACCCATGACTGACGCAACCGACACCCAGCGCGACTGGCGCGACACCGTCTTCCTGCCGAAGACCGATTTTCCGATGAAGGCCGGGCTTGCCGCCAAGGAACCCGCCATCCTCGAGCGCTGGGCGCGCATTAAGCTCTACAGCAAGCTGCGCGAGGCCCGCGCCGGCCGCGAGCGCTTCCTGCTGCACGACGGCCCGCCTTATGCGAATGGCGACATTCACATGGGCCATGCGCTCAACAAGATCCTGAAGGACATCGTCGTCCGCAGCCAGAGCCTGATGGGCAAGGACGCGCCCTATGTCCCCGGCTGGGACTGCCACGGCCTGCCGATCGAGTGGAAGGTCGAGGAAGCGTACCGCGCCAGGAAGCTCAACAAGGACGAAGTCGACCCCGTCGCCTTCCGCGCCGAATGCCGCGCCTATGCCGAAAAATGGGTGGCGGTGCAGCGCGGTCAGTTCGAGCGGCTCGGCATTCTGGGCGACTGGGACGATCCCTATCTGACCATGAAGTTCGACGCCGAGGCGCGGATCGCGGCCGAACTGCTCAAGTTCGCCGAGAGCGGCCAGCTCTATCGCGGCGCCAAGCCGGTGATGTGGTCGCCCGTGGAGAAGACCGCGCTGGCCGAGGCCGAGGTCGAATATGAGGACATCACCTCGACGCAGATCGACGTGGCGTTCGAGATTACGCACGCGCCCAACGCCCCCGAGCTGGTCGGCGCGCATGCGGTGATCTGGACGACCACGCCGTGGACGATCCCGGTGAACCAGGCGTTGGCCTATGGCGAGGGGATCGCTTACTCTCGCGTACCTGCGAGCGATGGACGCACCTACCTCGTTGCTTTTGATCTCGTTGATGCATTCCTCAAGCGGACCGGTTTGAGTCTCCGTGACGAGGCTTCGCTGCCCGCCGATGATGCGGGCTTGATGTTCGCTAACGTGCTGAAGGGCTCCCAGCTCGCCGGCGCCGTCGCCCTTCACCCGATGCACGCGCTCGGCGGGTTCTTCGCCAGGCCGCGGCCGTTCCTGCCCGGCGACTTCGTCACCACCGATGCGGGTACCGGCCTCGTCCATATGGCGCCGGATCATGGCGAGGACGACTTCCTGCTGTGCAAGGCGCACGGCATCGATCCGGTGTTCGCGGTCGACGGCGCGGGCATGTACCGCGCCGACTGGCTGTGGCTCGGCGGTCAGGGATCGGTGATCAACAAGAAGTTCGTCAGCGCCGAAGGCCCGATCTGCTCGGACCTGCGCGCGGCCGGCGCGCTGCTCGCCGCCTCGGATGACTTCCAGCATAGCTATCCGCACAGCTGGCGGAGCAAGGCGAAGATCATCTTCCGCGCGACGCCGCAGTGGTTCATTCCGATGGATAGACCCTCTCCCCTCCCGCTTGCGGGAGGGGCCGGGGGTGGGCCCTCGCTCTCCACCAGCGAAGCGCTCGCGGATGCCGGGGGCCCACCCCCCAGCCCCCTCCCGCACGCGGGAGGGGGAGCGGAAAGCAACGCCCCCACGCTCCGCGAAATCGCGCTCGATTCGATCGAGCGGACCCGCTGGGTGCCCGAGCGCTCGATCAACCGCATCCGCGCGATGGTCGAGGGCCGCCCGGACTGGGTGATCAGCCGCCAGCGCGCCTGGGGCGTGCCGATCGCGCTCTACGTCAACCGCGCGACCGGCGACTATCTGCGCGATCCCGCGGTCAACGCCCGCATCCTCGACGCCTTCCGCGCCGGCGGGGCCGATGCCTGGTTCCAGGCCGACCACCAGGCGCTGCTCGGCCCCGACTACCGGGCCGAGGACTATGAGGTCGTCACCGACATTCTCGACGTGTGGTTCGACAGCGGCTCGACCCACAGCTTCGTGATCGAGGCGCGCTACGGCGAGGGCGTGCGCGCCAATCTGTATCTCGAAGGGTCGGACCAGCATCGCGGCTGGTTCCAGTCGTCGCTGCTCGAATCGTCGGGCACGCGCGGTCGGGCGCCCTATGACGCGGTGCTCACCCACGGCTTCGCGCTCGACGGCCAGGGCAAGAAAATGTCCAAGTCGCTCGGCAACGTCGTCGATCCGCTGAAGATCATCGGCGAGAGCGGCGCGGACATCCTGCGCCTCTGGGTCGCGCAGACCGATTATTTCGACGATGTCCGCATCGGCAAGGAAGTGCTGGCCGGCACCGGCGACGCCTATCGCAAGATCCGCAACACCTTCCGCTATCTGCTCGGCGCGCTCGACGGGTTCGGCGAGGCCGAGAAGGTCGCGGTGGCCGACATGCCCGAGCTGGAGCGCTATGTGCTCCACAAGCTGGCGGCGCTCGATGCGGAGCTGCGCTCGGCGGCGGAGGCGTTCGAGTTCAATCGCTATGCGCGCGCGCTGGGCGACTTCATGAACGAGGACCTCTCGGCCTTCTTCTTCGATATCCGCAAGGACTGCCTCTATTGCGACGCGGAGCGCGATCCCAAGCGCCGTGCCTATCGCACCGTGCTGGACGTGCTGTTCCATGCGCTGGTCCGCTACGCCGCGCCGATCCTCGCCTTCACTGCCGAGGAAGTGTGGCAGAGCCGGTTCCCGAGCGAGGACGGATCGGTCCACGAGCTGGAATGGCCGGTGCTGCCGGAAGGCGCCACGGTCGAGCATGACTGGACCGCGATCCGCGCGCTGCGCCAGACCGTCACCGAGGCGATCGAGCCCTATCGCCGCGAGAAGAAGGTCCGGTCCAGCCTCGAGGCCGAGGTGACCGTGCCGACGCTGCCGATGCCGGCGGAGGAACTCACCGAGCTGTTCATCGTGGCGAAGGTGGACCAGGCGGCCGATGTCACGGTCACGCCCACCGATCGCCACAAATGCGGCCGGTGCTGGCGCCATCTTCCCGAAGTGACGCAGGATGGGGCATTGTGCGACCGTTGCGCAGAGGTGGTGTCGTGATGAAGCAGGTTCGCGTCTATGGCTTCGCCGCGGCGCTGGCTGTGTTCGTGCTCGACCAGCTGACCAAGTATATCGTCACCGGCCCGCTGGGGTTGGTGGTGCAGAATGATTCGATGACGATCACGTCGTTCTTCGACCTGCGCTTCGTCAAGAATATCGGCGTGTCGCTGGGCCTGCTCTCGGCCAACAGCCCGACGATGCGCTGGCTGCTGGTGCTGATGACCGCGTGCATCGCGGTCGGCGTCTGCGTGTGGATGCTGCGCGAGAAGAAGGCGGGCGATGTCGTCGCGCTCGGCCTGGTGCTGGGCGGGGCGTGCGGCAACATCCTCGATCGCAGCCGCCTCGGCTATGTCGTCGATTTCGCTGATCTGCATTTCGGCGAGTGGCGCCCCTTTTTGGTCTTCAACGTGGCCGATGCCGCGATTACCATCGGCGTGGTGATCCTGCTGCTCCGTGCCCTGCTCGTTCGCGACAAGAACCCCAAGTCGCCTGCCCCTGTGGAGAAGAAATTCAATGCGTAAGTTGATCCTCGTCGCGACCGGCGTCGCCCTGGTGGCCTCGCTCTCGGCATGCGGCAAGAAGGGGTATGACCGGGCGCGTCCGGACGAGTTCGCGGTGGCCCGCCAGGCGCCGCTGGTGATCCCGCCCGACTTCTCGCTGCGTCCGCCGCAGCCGGGTGCGGCCCGCCCGCAGGATACCAACCCGTCTGATCAGGCGCTCGAGGCGCTGTTTGGCGGCACCGCGGCGCGCAGCCCGGCCGAGACCGCGACGCTCGACCAGGCAGGAGCCGCCAGCGCCGATGCCGGCGTGCGCAGCAACGCCGGCAGCCCGTCGACCACCGTCGTCGACAAGGGGACCACGACCCAGGACATCCTCAAGTCGCCCCAGGGCGACAACAAGGACGCGAGCGTCAAGACGCCGCAGTAAGCGCGCGCCTCACGTCACACAAAGAGCGCCGGTCCCCACAATGCGGGCCGGCGCTTTTTTGTACATGCGGGGGAAGATGCAATCGGGAGCGGCCCCGCAAGCCCTTGCGGTCAGAAGCTGACGCCCACCGAACCCAGGATGCTGCCCTTGGCGGCATCGTGCCCGCTCGGGGTGATCAGCGTGGCGTCGGTATCGACATAGGACACGCCGAAGGTGAGCGCCTTGTAGGTATAGGCGGCGCCGAGGCTCCAATCGGTATATTCCTTGCCGATCGCCAGCCAGTCGGGCCCGAAGGTGTGGCCGATATGCGCGGTGAGGCTGATCGGCGTCTTCGGGACCGCGGCGGAGATGTCGCCGGCAATATAGACATTGTCCTGCTTCGGCGTCGCAGGATTGGCACCCTGGTCGAGCTCGAGCGCCTTCTGCTTCGGCGCGTAGTTGACCGTGCCCTTTGCGGTCACCGGCCCCAGCGCATAGGATAGCGAGGCATAGGGCTCGATGAAGTCCGACGACGTATGGTCGCCGCCGGGGCGGGTGCCCGGATAGACATAATAGAGCGCACCGACGTCGAGTGTGACGCCATTCTTGAAGCCGTGCTTGTAGCCGGCGATCAGGTCGATCTCCTGGTGCGCGGTGCCGTGCGCGGTGACGTAATTGTCGACCGAGGAACCCCAGAAGCTGACGTAGAAGCCCGAGGCATGGCTGACGGTTGCGCCGCCCTGCACCGCGAAATTGCCGTCGGTCTGCGAGACGCCGCGAAACTTGTAGTCGCTGATCAGCGTCGCACTGCCGTTGATGGTGATGCTGGGCGGCGGGGCGGTCTCTTGCGCCATCGCGGGCGCGGTCGTGGCGAGCAGCAGCGCGCCGAGGCTGATCGAGGAGAAGCGCATGGAATCCCTTTCATTGGAAACAAAGGGTTCCTCACCTGCTGCAGTCGGCATCGCATGCGGCTGGGCTCTACGTCCCGGGCGACTTCCGAATTGCAACAAAAGATTGCCAGAGCCGGGCAGCGGCACACAATAGCTGCCCGTTTTCCGCGTGAAGATTGTAACGTAGTGTTGCTGGCGCGCCACAGGCACGCCGCTTCCTCAGCCTGGAACGGGCCGAAGAAGCGGCGGAGGTTCAGGCGAGTTCGATGATCGCGTCGACTTCGACGGCGGCACCCAGCGGCAGGGCGGCAACGGCAACCGCGCTGCGGGCATGGCGGCCGGCTTCGCCGAACAGCGCCTGCATTAGCTCCGATGCGCCGTTGGCGACCTTGGGCTGGTCGGTGAAGTCGGCGGTCGAGTTGACGAACACGCCCAGCTTCACCACCCGCTTGACCCGCGAGAGGTCGCCGTCGAGCGCCTTCTTGATCTGCGCGACCAGCATCAGGCCGCAGCGCTGCGCCGCCTCGGTGCCGAAGGCGACGTCGCGGTCCTCGCCGAGGCGGCCGGTCATCAGCGCGCCGTCCTTGAACGGCAACTGGCCCGAGACATGGAGCAGCCCGCCGGCTTCGACAACCGGAACATAGGCGGCGACAGGAGCGGCGGCCTCGGGAAGGGCGAGGCCGAGCTCGGCGAGCTTGCGATCGATCACAGTGGTCATGGCGCGACCCAACCACCGGGCGCGGGCAGGGTCAAGGGGCGCTCAGGCGTGGGCGAAGCGCTCCAGGATCCAGGCCTGTGCGTCGCGCCAGTCGTCGATCCGGGCATGGGCGTGCGGGGCAGGGGGCACCTTGGGCGCGAGGCTCGGCTCGGCGACCATGTGCAGGCGGAACACGTCGGGCGCATGCTTGGCGACCGATTCGTGATGGGTGGCGAGATCGTCGACGAACACCGCGACCGATGCGCCATGCTCCGCCACCAGCCGCGCCACGGGGTTGCCCTTGCCGCCCTGGTTGCATTCCACCCGATGGACGATGCCGTGATTCGCCAGCTGGGTGATGCGGTGATCGCGGCAATGGTCCTGCAGGTTGGTCAGCACGACGATGTCGGCCACCTCGGCGATGCGGGCCAGCGCCTCGCGGGCGTGCGGCACCAGCGTCTGGCGCGCCATCTCGCCGGGGAAGAAGCCGTCGAGCAGCGCCCACATCTCCGGGCCTTGCAGCGTGCTGCCGTCGCCGCGCCGCCGCATCGCGCCTTCGAACGCGCTGCCGTTGAGCGCGAAGTCGATGTCATGGGTGTCGCCCAGCCATTCGCCGAAATGCCGCACCATGTGCAGCAGGACTTCGTCGCAATCGGTGATCAGCAGCGGTTTCATGCGGATTCCAGCTGACGGCGGGCATCGACCAGCGCCGCGGGGGAAAGGTCGAGCGCGTCGGCGCAGGCGATCAGGTCGGGCTCGTAGGATTCGAGGAAGCCGAGCGCGGCGGCGAGCAGCGCGGGATCGCCGGCGCGGGCGCGCAGCGTGTCCGGATCGAGTCCGGTCAGGTCGAGCAGCCGGGCGGCTCGGCCGGAATCACTTAGAATCCAGACGAGTGCCTGCAGCGCCGCCGTTTCGGGATTTGTCACGTCGCCCGCCATCGCCTAAACCGCCCCGCAGAGTTGAGGTAGCGCGTGCCAAAAAGAGTACTCGTTGTCGAGGACAACGAATTGAACCTGAAGCTGTTCTGCGACCTGTTGCGCGCGCACGGCTATGAAGCCGAGCCGGTCCGCGACGGGCGCGAGGCCGTGTCCAGCGCGCGGCGGTTCAAGCCGCACCTGGTGATCATGGACGTGCAACTGCCGCACGTCACCGGCTTCGAGCTGATCGGCCAGATGCAGGCCGATCCCGTGCTCGGCCGAATCCCGATCATGGCGGTGACCGCCTATTCGAGCCACGAGGACGAGGAGCGGATTCGCGCGGCGGGCGCGCGCTCCTATGTCGCCAAGCCGATCTCGCTCGCGCGATTCGTCGATCAGGTCGAAAAGCTGATGGCCGAAATCGACGAATAGACGATCGATGCAGCGAAAACGCCGGACCCGCGAGGATCCGGCGCGATGCGATCAAACAGCGCGGGCGCGGCCAGCGCGCCCGGCGGCGTTACTTGATCTTCGCTTCCTTGAAATCGACATGCTTGCGCACGACCGGGTCGTACTTGCGGAAGCTGAGCTTCTCGGTCTGGGTGCGCGGATTCTTCTTGGTGACATAGAAGAAGCCCGTATCCGCCGTGCTGACGAGCTTGATCTTTACGGTGGTCGGCTTTGCCATGACCCGGAACCCTTGATTCGTGCGAAAAGAAAAGAGCGGCGCGCCATGGGCACACCGCTGACAGGGGGGAGCGGATGCGCGAATCGCCCGGGAAAGTCAAGTGTGTTGGCGCCGAAGCGCCCGCACGCCGCATCGGCTCTATCGATCAGCCTGATCGGGTTAATCCCAGGGTATGGCTGTTTCCCTCACGGAACCGGACCCTATATCCCGATCGTTAGGGCAACGAATCGACCGCACTCCAGGAGGACAATCATGGCAGAAAATCCCGCACTCGCGACGCCGACCGACCTCAACCGCAACGACACCAAGAGCGTTGCCGATGCCCTGAACAGCGCGCTGGCAGACTGCTTCACGCTGTATCTCAAGACCAAGAACTTCCACTGGCACGTCTCGGGCCCGCATTTCCGCGACTATCACCTGCTGCTCGACGACCAGGCCGCGCAGATCCTGGGCGTGACCGATGCGATCGCCGAGCGCGTCCGCAAGACCGGCAACACCACGCTGCGCTCGATCGGCGACATCGCGCGCCGCCAGACCATCTCGGATAATGATGCCGAGTTCGTCGCGCCGGGTGACATGCTCGCCGAACTGCGCGACGACAATCTCAAGCTGGTGGAGAGCTTCCGCGCGGTGAAGGAAGCGGCCGAAGAGGCCAAGGACAATGCCACCAGCGGCATCGTCGACGAATGGACCGACCAGGCCGAAGAGCGCGCCTGGTTCCTGTTCGAGGCCAGCCGCAAGGGCTGAGCCGGAGATAGGCCGGCGCGCGCTGCGGGCGTGCGCCGGCCTTTTGCCGCTTACTTGATCGCGGCGAGGTCGGTTTCGACCTTCTTGAGCATCTCGTCGGTCAGCGCGCCGTTCGAGAAGGGCTGCACCGCCTTCAGGCTCATCGCCTTGAACTGGTCGAGCGCCGGGTGGGACGACAGGCCAGGAATGTCGGTGTCGAGCACCGCCTTGGCCCTTTCGTCCGCGAGCAGCGTCTCGATCGGCGTATCGAGCCCGAACTTGGTTGCGGCTGCCGGGACGGCGGCGGGCGTGGGGGTCTGCTGCGCCATGGCGGGGGGGCTCAGCATGGCAGCGGCGATCGCGCCTGCGACAAGAAACTTCATCGGAAAAAGCCCTCCCTGGACGGGCGCAACGCGCGCCCGAGCGGGAAGCTAGGGGCGAAATAAGGCAGCTTTGCGAATCCTCAGCGCGCCTTGCCCTCGAAGGTCAGCAGCCAGAAATCGGGCACCGCGCCGATCCGCAGCGGCAGGCCGCTGGTGCCGATTCCTGCGGTGACCAGCACGTCGCGGCCGGGTTCGCGAATCAGCCCGCAGACATAGCGCAGGCCATAGTTGGACGAGGCGGTGATCGGCCCGATCAGCGGCGGCACGATCTGGCCGCAATGGGTATGTCCCGCCAGCACCAACGGATAGCGGGCAGGGAGCGTAGGCGCGATGTCGGGCGTGTGGCTCAGCACCACGGTGGGGCCGGGCAGCGCCCGCGCGGCGCGATCGAGGCGGTTCTCCCGGTATTTGCCATGGTAGAGATCGTCCGCCCCGGCGATCGTCAGCGCCCCCCGGCGCACCGCGTCGTTGCGCAGCACGGTGATGCCCTGTTTCTTCAGCCAGGGCGGGAGGTCGGTCTTGTCGAATCGCCCATAATCATGGTTGCCGAGCACCGCGATCACGCCATAGCGTGCGCGCAGTGCGGCGAGCGGGGCGGTCGCCTCCTCCGCGTCATAGACCCGCGTCGTCACGCGGCGATACTGCTCGATGTCGCCGGCGATCAGCACCAGGTCCGGCCGCAGCGCGTTGACTTGGCCGACGATGCGCGCCAGCCGCGACGGCGGCGTCTCGGGGCCGGCCACGTGCAGGTCGCTGATCAGCACTACCCGCATCGGCGCGGCGCCCTTGGGCCAGTCGCGCACGTGGATGGTCAGCCGGCGCACGACGGGATCGCGCATCGCCGTCCAGAGGCCGAAGCCAAGCATGCCGACGAGCAGCAGGACCAGCGCGAGCAGGCAGAGGAGGAAACGCTTCATGCCCCGGCCCTAGAGTATGGCGGGCGCTTTTCGTACCCCGCTCGGCCGCGATTCGGCGGTGGATGTCGGCGGCCGGTCGTGGCACGCATGCGGGCATGCGGATGATCGGACTGATCGGCGGGATGAGCTGGGAAAGCTCGGCGGAATATTACCGCATCCTCAACCAGGGCGTGCGCGATCGGCTGGGGCGGACCGCTTCGGCACGCTGCCTGCTCTGGTCGTTCGACTTTTCCGAGATCGAGGCGCTGCAGCATCGCGGCGACTGGGATGCGCTGGGCGACCGGCTGGTGGAAGCGGCGCGGCGGCTGGAGGCGAGCGGTGCCGAGGGACTGCTGATCTGCACCAACACGATGCACCGGCTGGCGGCGCAGGTGGAGGCCGCGGTCGAGATCCCGCTGCTGCACATCGCCGATCCCACTGCCGCGCGCGTCAAGGCGGCCAGCTTCGGTACGGTCGGGCTGCTCGGCACCGCCTTCACCATGGAACAGCCCTTCTACAAGGATCGGCTGGCAGCGCGGCACGGGTTACGCGTGCTCGTCCCCGACGCGGCGGATCGCGCCACCGTGCACCGGGTGATCTACGAGGAACTGGTTGCCGGCAGGATCGTCCCCGAATCGCGCGCCGCCTATCGCGCGATCATCGAGCGGCTGGCGGCGGCGGGAGCCGAGGCGGTGATCCTCGGTTGCACCGAGATCATGCTGCTGATCGGCGCGGAGGACAGCCCGGTGCCGGTGTTCGACACGACCGCGCTCCATGCCGCCGCGGCAGTCGACTGGGTGCTGGCGTCGCCGAACGATCGAGCGGTGGCGACCAAGGGCTAGCGCCATCCGCCGCGCGCACCCATCTAGCCGCGCATGCGCGCTTTTGCCGACCTGCTCGACCGGCTGATCTACACCCGCTCGCGTAATGCCAAGCTCCGCCTGATCGGCGACTATCTGCGCGTGACGCCCGATCCCGATCGCGGCTGGGCGATGGCGGCACTGACCGGCGCGCTCGATCTCCCGGCGGTGAAGCCGGCGCTGCTCCGCGCGATGATTGAGTCGCGGGTCGATCCGGTGCTGTACGGCATGAGCCGCGACTTCGTCGGCGATTCGGCGGAGACGATCGCGCTGCTCTGGCCCGAGCCCGCCGTGCCGCCGCCCGAGAGCGCGCCGCTCACCCTTTCGCAGATAGTGTCGACGCTCGGCGCGCTCTCCCGCTCCGACGCGCCTGCGGTGCTCGCGGCGATGCTCGACCGGCTCGAGGCCGACGAGCGCTATGCGCTGCTCAAGCTGGCGACCGGCGCGCTGCGCGTCGGGATCTCGGCGCGGCTGGCCAAGACCGCGCTCGCCCAGGCCTTCGGGCTCGACGTCGACGCGGTGGAGGAGGTGTGGCACGGGCTGCACCCGCCCTATGCCGTGCTCTTCGACTGGGCGGAGGGTCGCGCCGAGCAGCCGCGCGTCGAGGATGTGCCGGTATTCCGCCCGTTCATGCTCGCCCACCCGCTGGAAGAGACGCAGGTCAGCCTCGCCGACTATGCCGCGGAATGGAAATGGGACGGCATCCGCGTGCAGCTCGTCCATGCCGGCGGTGAGACCCGGCTCTATAGCCGCGCGGGCGACGACATCACCCGCAGCTTCCCCGAAGTGGCGGCGGCGTTCGCGACGCCGGGCGTGCTCGACGGCGAGCTGTTGGTGCGCGGCGAGGTGCAGGGCGGCGAGGCGGGCAGCTTCAACGCGCTCCAGCAGCGGCTGGGGCGCAAGGTCGTCTCCGCCAAGACGCTGGCGGCGTTCCCGGCGTTCGTGCGGCTGTACGACATCCTGTTCGACGGGACCGAGGACGTCCGCGAGCAGCCTTGGCACGCACGCCGCGCCCGGCTGGAGGGGTTCGTGCTCGGCCTCGATGCCGAACGCTTCGACATCTCCGCCGTCATTGATGCCGTCGAGTTCGCCGCGCTCGAGGAAATCCGCGCCGGTGCGCGCGATGCGGCGATCGAAGGGGTGATGCTCAAGCGCCGCGATTCGCCCTATGTCGCTGGCCGCCGGGTGGGGCTGTGGTACAAATGGAAGCGCGATCCGCTCACCGCGGATTGCGTGCTGATGTACGCGCAGCGTGGCTCGGGCAAGCGCAGCAGCTTCTATTCGGACTTCACCTTCGGCGCCTGGACCGAAACCGGCGAGCTGCTCCCCGTGGGCAAAGCCTATTTCGGCTTCACCGACGAGGAGCTCAAATGGCTCGATCGGCATGTGCGCACGCATACGGTGAACCGCTTCGGCCCGGTTCGCGAGACCGACAAGTCGCTGGTGCTCGAAGTCGCGTTCGATTCGATCCACGAATCGAAGCGACACAAATCGGGGCTGGCGATGCGCTTCCCGCGAATCGCCCGTATCCGCACCGACAAGCCCGTCGCCGAGGCAGACACCATTGCGGGTCTCCGCCGCATGGTGACCTGAGGGGACAAATTTCTTGGGGGCCGCCCGGGGGAGGCTGGCGGGCCCCTGTACCGCTTCGTACGAGCGGGCATGGGCATGGGGGACGCATCGCCGCATCCGCGCGACGACAACGCGCTGACCGAGCGCGAGAAGACGACGCTTCGGCTGTTGCTCGCCGGGCACGACGCCAAGTCGATCGCGCGCGAACTCGAGCTTTCGGTGCACACCGTCAACGAGCGGCTGCGCGATGCGCGGCGCAAGCTGGGCGTGGCCAGCAGCCGCGAAGCCGCGCGAAGGCTGGCCGCAAGCTAGGCGGCGGACTCCCAAAAGCTGGGGGACGCGCCGTTCGGGGTGTCGCCGGCACCGGCATCCATGGCTTCTCCCGATCTGCCAGCTGCCCGGCCGCAACCATTGCCCCGGCTCGCCTGGCTCAGTGGAGGAATGCTCATCATGTCGCTGCTCATTGCCGCCGTCGCCGCCGTCGTGCTGCACGCCCCGCCAGCTCCGGCGCCGCAGGCGACCGTTGCTGCGCCGGCCGCCGAGAACGCGCCCGCCAGCCTCGATGCCGCCCTGGCCTGGGTGGCGCTGGTCGACCAGGGCAAATGGCATGAAAGCTGGCAGGCCGCTGCCGGCATGTTCCGCGCCCAGGTTTCCGACGCGCGCTGGGCCGAGATGGTGACGCCGGTCCGAAAGCCGCTGGGCGCGGTGGTTTCGCGCACGTTCGAATCGGTGCTCAAGAGCAAGACGCCGCCCGGGGCGCCCGATGGCGACTATGAAATCCTGAAGTTCCAAACCGCCTTCGCGGACCGACGCGAGTCGGTCGAGACGGTCATGCTCGTGCGGGAAGGCAGCGGCTGGCGCGTGGTCGGGTACTTCATTCGCTGACCGGCGCGCGGGCGCGATTGGACAAGCGCACGCCCGCAACGATAAGACCCTTGGGGAACCGCCTGCACGTCCGCGTCTGCGGTTCGGCGGGGCCGTTCCCCGAGGAGATGTAATGCGGACCAGATCGGGCTTCGAATCCGCGGCATTGTCGGAGCGCTTCAGCGGGCGCGATGCCTTGCTGCGCCGCGTCGCGGGCGATGCGCCCGAAGCCTGGGTTCGCGAGGTTGCCGAGCATACCGCACGCCAAAGCGAGATCTTCGTCGAGCTGATCAACAAATGTCCGTTCGGCATCTATCTCGTCGACGATGCGCTGACGATCGTCGCCATGAACGAGCGGAGCCAGGAGGGCGCGTTTCGGAACGTACGGCCGGTGATCGGCCGTTCGTTCGAGGAAGCGATGCGCATCCTGTGGCCGGTGACGGTGGCGGAGGAGATCGTCGGCCATTTTCGCCATACGCTGGAGACCGGCGAACCCTACCGCTCGAACGCCTTCGTCGAGCCCCGCGCCGATGTCGACCATGTCGAAGGCTATGAGTGGGAACTCCATTCCGCCCGGTTGCCGGGGGGTGGGCGGGGTGTGATCTGCTATTATTTCGATTCCACCGAACTGCGCGATGCACAACGCGCATTGGTCGAGGCTGCGCGGCGCCAGCGCCTGCTGATCGACGAGCTCAACCACCGCGTAAAAAACATGCTGTCGGTGGTGCAATCGCTTGCGCGGCAGACGATCGGCCGCAACCCCGATCCGGCCGCGGCCCAGCTGGCATTCGAGGGGCGGCTGGGGGCACTCGCCCGCGCCCATGACACGCTGACGCGGGTGCATTGGGAAAAGGCCGAGCTGGCCGAGGTGGTCGAAGGCGCGCTCGATTCGTGCGGCGTCACCAATCGCGTGCGCATCGGCGGGCCGACGATATGGCTAGAGCCGCGCATCGCGGTGACCGTGGCGATGGCGCTGCACGAACTCTCCACCAACGCGATCAAATATGGCGCGCTGTCGACCGAGGCCGGCTCTGTCGAATTCCGCTGGCGGGTGGAGGAAGCGCCACGGCGGCTCCTGCTGGAATGGCGCGAACGCGGAGGGGCCGCGGTAACGCCGCCCGCGCGGCGGGGGTTCGGCACGCGCATGCTCGAGCGCGCGCTGGCCGGCGACCTCAAGGCGCAGGTGCGGCTCGATTTCGCGCCGGAAGGGCTGGTCTGCACGATCGAGGCGACGGCACCGGCGCTGTTCGAAGGGCCGGCCGTGCGCGGCGACGGGATCGCCTAAGCCCCGACGAGGCGGGACTCCGCGTTGCTCGCCGCTCCAAGAAAGGGCGTGACGACGTCGAGAACCCGGGCGACCGTCGCTTCCTTTTCGCCGACCGGCGCGACATAGTGGATCGCCTCGCGCGCCGCAGCGAGGGAGCCGCCGCGCGCGAGCATCCAGGCGGCGAGATATTGCGAGGCCAGGCAGCCGCCTGCCGTCGCGACATTGCCATGCGCAACGAAGGGAGCGTCGAGCACCTCGACGCCGGCTTCGATCACCCAAGGCTTGGTGGTGAGGTCGGTGCAGGCGGGCAGGGTGCCGATCAGGCCGAGCTTCGCCAGCAGCAGCGTGCCCGAACATTGCGCGCCGATCAGCTGCCGCGTCGGATCGAGCCGGAGCTGGGCGAGCAGATCGGCATCGGCGGCGATCTCGCGCGTCTTGCTGCCGCTGCCGAGTATCACGGCGTCGGCCTCCGCGGCGAAGGACAGCGGGCGCTGGCGGCGAACCGTCACGCCGTTGAGCGAAGTCGCTTCCTCCGTCGGGCAGGTGATGTGCGCCGCCCAGCCCTGGCTGCGCACCCGGTTGAGGATCGCAGCCGCGACGAAGCTGTCCAACTCGTTGAACCCGTCGAAGGTCAGAACCGCAATCTGCACGCGCGTCTCTCCCGCAGCCGTCTTGCCAAACAAAAAGGCCGAGCGTTGCCGCCCGGCCTCTTCGATCCGTCAGTATCCTTGCGGGTTACTGCTGCGGCGACAGGTTCACCGCCGCGTACTTGCCGCGACGATCGACCTCCAGCTCGAACTCGAGCCGGTCGCCTTCGTTGAGCGTCGGCATGCCGGCGCGCTCGACGGCCGAGATGTGCACGAACGCATCGGGCTGTCCGTCATCGCGCTGGATGAAGCCGAAGCCCTTCATCGCGTTGAAGAACTTGACCGTGCCGGTCGCCTTCTCGCCGGTCAGCTGGCGCTGCGGGCCGCCACGCGGCGCACCGCGATCGCCGCCGAAGCCGCCTGCACCCTGCTCGCGCGGGGCGCGTTCGACGACCTCCATCGGCTCGCCGTCGATCTTCAGCGTGGTCGCCGAGATGCGGCCACCGCGATCGACGAGCGTGAAGCCGAGCGGCTGGCCTTCCGCCAGCGCGGTCAGGCCCGCCTGCTCGACGGCCGAGATGTGCACGAACACGTCTTCACCGCCGTCATCGCGAACGATGAAGCCGAAGCCCTTTTGCGCGTTGAAGAACTTCACCACGCCGGTGCCTTCGCCGATCACCTGCGGGGGCATGCCGCCACCGCCGCCGCCGCGGAAACCACCACCGCCGCCGCCGCCGCCGAAGCCGCCACCGCCGCTGCGGAAGCCGCCGCCGCCGCCGCCGCCGAAGCCGCCACCGCCGCCGCCGAAGCCGCCGCGACCACCGCCACCAAAGCCGCCGCGATCTTCGAAGCCGCCGCCGAAGCCGCCGCCGCCGAAGTTATCGTCGCCGAAACCATCGCGCTTGTCCCTGCCGCGCCCACCGCGCTCGCCGCGACGTCCTCTATCGAAACTCATGCCCTGTTCGTCTTCCCGGTTCGCCCTCAAACTACCAATCAAAACCGAGCGCCGGACGAAAAACGCAGGTCTTACGGCACTAACGTAGTGCCACAGTGCAGGTCATACCCCAAAAAAATCGGGTGCGCGAACGAAAATCGCGCGCATGGCTGCTTTGCGGCAGGAAAGTGTCTGCCACGCCACGGTAGGAGCGTGTACAGCATGCGAAGCGTGCTGTTTTTGCGACCAGCCGGAGGGCTGCCTCGGCCGTAGGCGCGGCCTTATCTCCTCGAATCGTAAATTGCAAAGCCATGCAGGCGCGGCAAAGCATTGAGGTGCGGCGCCAACCCCGCTACGCGGACGCGATGACCGTTCATTTCCATGAAGAAGATCTGCCGGAAGGCGTGTTCGCACCCGGCGCTTCGATCGCCGTTGATACCGAGACGATGGGTCTGATCACCCCGCGTGACCGGCTGTGCCTCGTCCAGCTGTCCGACGGCTCGGGGGACGAGCATCTCGTGCGCTTCGGTCCGCAGTCCAACTATGCCGCGCCCAACCTGCGGGCGGTGCTTGCCGATCCGGAGCGGCTGAAGCTCTATCATTTCGCTCGATTCGATCTGGCAGCGATCCGCTTCTATCTCGGCGTCACCGCAGGTCCGGTCTATTGCACCAAGATCGCCTCGCGGCTGGTGCGCACCTATACCGATCGCCACGGCCTGAAGGATCTGGCACGCGAGTTGGTCGGCGCGGAGATCTCCAAGCAGCAGCAATCGTCGGACTGGGGCGGGCCGGACCTGTCCGATGCGCAGCGCGACTATGCCGCCTCCGACGTGCGCTTCCTCCACGCGATGAAGGTGGAACTCGACAAGCGACTCGAGCGCGAAGGTCGCATGGAAATGGCGCAGGCCTGTTTTGACTTCCTCCCCTGGCGTGCCGAGCTCGACATCGCCGGCTGGCCCGAGGTGGATATCTTCGCCCATGCGTAAATGGACGGATCGAGTGGTTGTCTCGGCCGTTTCGGCTCCCCACAAGGGAGCCTATGTCTGAGATCGCCGCCCGATTGACCACGCAGAACCGCGCCTGGGCCCATCCCGGGAGCAGTCACGATCGTGCCGTGCGAGTCGCCCTGTTGCTGCTGCCGATCCTGATTGGCGCGCTCGCCGCGTTCCTGGTCAGCGCGCCGTTGTTCATGGGTGGTGATGTCAGCTTCGTGCTCGACAAGAAGAAGGTGGCGATGTCGCCCGAGCGGCTGCTGACCTCCGCCGCCGACTATCGCGGCGAGGATTCCAAGGGCCGCCAGTTCGAACTGCATGCAGGCTCGGCGGTGCAGCGCAGCTCGGCCGAACCGGTGGTGCAGCTGAATCAGCTGAGCGCTCGACTGAATCTCACCGACGGCCCGGCGACCCTGGTGGCCAACAAGGGTCGCTACATGCTCAACACCGATCAGATGCTGATCGACGGGCCGATTCGCTTCCAGACGAGCGACGGCTATGTTCTGAACACCAACGATGCGACGATCGACCTGAAGACGCGCCAGCTGGAAAGCGGCGGGGCGGTGACCGGCAACACGCCCACCGGCACCTTCCGCGCCGATCATCTGCGCGCCGATCTCGACAAGAGGCTGATCACCCTCGAAGGCAATGCGCACTTGCGGATGACGCCGAAGCCGGCAAGGAGGCCCTGATGACTCGCGCTTTCGCTCCGCTCGCCCTCGGGCTGCCGCTGCTGCTCGCCACCGTACCCGCCGCTGCGCAGGCCCGGCACGATTCGAATGCGCCGATCGACTTCGATGCGAAGAACATCCAGCTCGACGACAAGGCCAGCCGGGCGATCCTGAGCGGCAACGTCGTCATCAAGCAGTCGGACATGACGCTGCGGGCGGCGCGGGTGACCGTGGCCTATAGCGGCAGCGCGCTCAATGGCTCGCCCCAGGCCTCGCGGCTCGATGCGTCGGGCGGGGTGACGGTGCAGCGGCCGAACCAGACCGCGCGTTCCAGCTATGCGGTGTATGACGTCGATCGGCGGATCATCACGATGATCGGCAACGTCACGCTGCAGCAGGCGGGGTCCAACGTCGCCAATGCGGCGGGCCCGCGGCTGACGATCAACCTCGACACCAGCCGCGCTACCTTCGGCGGATCGACGGCGGGCCCGAGCACCCAGAATTCTGGCGGCCGCGTGACCGGCCGCTTCTCCGTGCCCAATCGCGACGCGCCGAAGCAGTAAGCCGGGCAATGCCACGGTACGCCGTGCACTGTCTTCCCTTCGCGCGCGTTATCATGCAGGAACCTTGCCAAGCGGCCGCGCGCTTGGCGGCGACCCTCACAGCGTTTACCTTGCAGGAGCCGTCATGACCGACGTCGCCATCGCCGCCCCCGAAAGCTCCGCCCCCGATCCCGTGCCGCTGCCCGATCGCGGCCTCGCGGTCGTCTCGATCGCCAAGTCGTATGACAAGCGCGCGGTGCTGACCGACGTTTCGGTGTCGGTGGGGCGCGGGGAAGTGGTGGGTCTGCTCGGGCCGAACGGCGCGGGCAAGACGACCTGCTTCTATTCGGTGATGGGGCTGGTGAAGCCGGACAGCGGCCGCATCATGCTCGACGGCGAGGACATCACCCGCCTGCCGATGTACCGCCGCGCGATCCTCGGCCTCGGTTATCTGCCGCAGGAAACCTCGATCTTCCGCGGCCTGAGCGTCGAGAAGAACATCGCCGCGGTGCTCGAACTCGCGGAGCCCGACCGCACGGTGCGCGAGGCAAGGCTCGAGGAACTGCTCGACGAGTTCGGCCTCACCCGCTTGCGCACCTCGCCGGCGATGGCGCTGTCGGGCGGCGAGCGGCGCCGCGCCGAAATCGCCCGTGCATTGGCGGCCAACCCGACGATCATCCTGCTCGACGAGCCGTTCGCCGGCATCGACCCGATCTCGATCAGCGACATTCGCGACTTGGTGAAGCAGCTCAAGCAGCGCGGCATCGGCGTGCTGATCACCGACCACAACGTTCGTGAGACGCTCGAAATCGTCGATCGCGGCTATATCATCTATGACGGCCGCGTGCTGTTCGCCGGTTCGCCCGACGATCTGGTGCGCGACGAGAATGTCCGCCGCCTCTATCTCGGCGAGAGCTTCTCGCTCTGATGCGATGAGTCTCGCGCCACGCCTCGATCTGCGCCAGTCGCAATCGCTGGTGATGACGCCGCAGCTCCAGCAGGCGATCAAGCTGCTGGCGCTGTCGAATCTCGAGATCGAGACCTTCATCGCCGAGGAGGTCGAGCGCAACCCGCTGCTCGACGCGCAGGGCGGGGACGACGGTGGCCCGCCCGAGCCTATGGACAGCAGCGAAGATTTCGAGCCGCGCGACGGCCCTGCCGATACGAGCGAACTTATCCTCGGCGGCGGCGAAGCGAGCGGGGAAGCTGCGCTCGACGTCGATCTTGCGACCGAAGCCTTCCACCATGATTCGGCCAGCGACATGATCGGCGGGCTGGATGGCGGCCTGGGCATGAACGGCGTGAGCGGCGGCGGATCGGAGGACGGGCCTGATCTGGACAGCCTTGGCACCAGCGACCTCAGCCTCGCTGATCATCTGCTGGCGCAGACGGGCTCGAGCGTCTCGGGTCCCGACCTGTTCATCGCCCAGCATCTGATCGACCAGATCGACGAGTGCGGCTATCTCACCGTGCCGCTGCGCGAGATCGCCGAACGGCTGGGCGTGCCGCTCGCCCGCGTCGAGGAGGTGCTGGGCGTGATCCAGACCTTCGATCCCACCGGCGTGGGCGCGCGCGACCTCGCCGAATGTCTCGCGCTCCAGGCCAAGGAGGCCGATCGCTACGATCCGTGCATGGCGCGCCTGATCGACAATCTCGAACTGGTCGCGCGCGGCGACCTCGCGCGGCTGCGGCGGATCTGCAATGTCGACGACGAGGATCTCGCCGACATGATCCGCGAACTGCGCAATTACGATCCCAAGCCCGGCTGCCGCTATGGCGGCGATCCCGTGCCGGCGGTGACGCCCGATATCTTCGTCGCGCGGCGCGGCACTGGCTGGGCGGTGGAGATCAACGCGGCGACGCTGCCCCGGCTGCTGGTCAACCGCGCCTATTATGCCGAGGTTTCGGGCGGCAAGCAGGACAAGGCGAGCAAGGCCTGGCTGACGGACATGCTCGCCAGCGCCAACTGGCTGGTCAAGGCGCTCGACCAGCGCCAGCGTACGATCATCAAGGTGGCGAGCGAGATTGTGAAGCAGCAGGAGGGCTTCTTCCTCAAGGGTGTCGCGCACCTCCGCCCGCTGACGCTGCGCCAGGTGGCCGACGCGATCGAGATGCATGAATCGACCGTCAGCCGGGTGACCAGCAACAAATATCTCAGCTGCGCGCGTGGTCTCTTCGAACTGAAATATTTCTTCACTAGCGCGATCCAGTCGGCGGATGGCGGCGAGGCGGTGTCGGCCGAGGCGGTGAAGAGCGCGATCAAGGCGCTGATCGCCGCCGAGGACCCGAAGAAAATTCTTTCGGACGACACGCTCGTGGAAATGCTCAATGCGAAGGGCTTCGATATCGCCCGCCGCACGGTCGCGAAATATCGCGAGGCGATGGGCATTGGCAGCTCGGTACAACGCCGGCGCCAGAAGGCACTCGAAGGAGCGGGTTGATGATGCGGGTTTGGGGTGTGGTGGCGGCGCTTGCCGCGATGCTGGCGTGCGCGCCGGCGCTGGCGCAGGGTGCGCCCGAACTGACGGTGATGAGCCTCAACATCCGCATGCCCAGCGACGGCGACGGCGCCAACCTATGGGAGAAGCGCCGCGACCTCACCTTCGCGACGATCCGCGCAGCGGGCCCGGACCTGATCGGCACGCAGGAGCTGTTCCAGCGCCAGGGCGACGATGTCGTGAAGGCGCTGCCGCAGTACAGCTGGTTCGGCACCGACCGCTATGGCGGCCACAAGGACGAGCACATGGGCATCTTCTACCGGCGCGACCGGCTGAAGATCGTCGAGCAGGGCCAGTTCTGGCTCTCCGACACACCCGACGTGCCCGGCAGCATCACCTGGGGGCACCCGCTGCCGCGCATGGTGAACTGGGCGACGTTCGAGACCCGCGATGGCCACCGCTTCCGCTTCTACGACACGCATTTCCCCTATCGCGACGAGGACGAGGCTGCCCGGACCCGCGGTGCGCAGCTGCTGTCCGATCGGATCGCGGCGGGTCCGAAGGATCTGCCGGTGATCGTCACCGGCGACTTCAACACCACCGCCGACAGGCCCGCGCATGGCGTGCTGACCAAGGCGCTCGCCGACGCCTGGCTGGGCGGCGCGCCGCGTCAGGGGCCCGATTTCACCTTCCATGGCTTCACCGGCAAGGGCGATCGCCGAATCGACTGGATCCTGACGCGCGGCTTCGCGGTCGAGCGGATCGCGACGGTCGATACGCATCGCGGCGAGGTGTACCCGAGCGACCATTATCCGGTCGTCGCCCGGGTTCGCTTCGCGCGCTGAGCGGGCTCAGCCGCCGGGGCGCAGGCCGCCTTCCACCAGCATCATCGTGATGCTGCCCATGTCGGTATATTGCAGCACCCCGGCGAGCGTGCCGACCACGTTCGGGTCCTGCGCCAGGTCCATCAGCGCGACGCGCCCGAGCGCGGTGAAGCTGTTCTGCAGCGCGCCGGGATCGCGCTTCATCCGGTCCATCGCCTCCGCGCGGCAGTCGCGGGTGACGAGGCGGGTGATCAGCTGACCGGCCTGCTGGCTGGCCTGGACGCGGCGACCTTCGTCGACCTTGACCATGTCGCGCACCGCGGCGCTCTGCGCGACGGCGGCAAACACCCAGCGGATCAGCACGTCGCGATCGGCGCGGCTGGTGCGCGCGCGGAGGCACTCGCCGAACGGGTCGCGCGCCTGCGCCTGCGCGGAGGCGGGGGCGAGGAACGAAGCGAAGGCCGCAGCGGCGGCGAGGAGCGGGCGAATCGTCATGGGGCTCCAGTAGGAAAGCGCCGCGGCAAGATCACGGCAGAAGTGGAAGGCTATCGCGACCCACCCGCCGTCATCCCGGCGAAAGCCGGGATCCATTGGGGCCTCCGGATCGGCTCCTGCTGTGAGCGAGAGGCGACTGGATCCCGGCTTTCGCCGGGATGACGGCGGAGAGGCAGCAGGCGGCTTCCCGCCGCCCCCAGGTTACAGCGCGATCAGCACTTCGTTGCGGCGCAGCGGCCCCGGGATGAACGGCGAGTTGTAGAAGGCATATTCCACCGCGCCGCCATTGATCCCCTTGGCCGCGAGCCAGCTGCGCAGCTCCGCCTCGCGCTTCTCCAGCGCCGTATCGTCGGGCGCGCCCGCGAAGCGCAGCACGGCCACGCGTCGCGCCGGGCGGGTGGCCAGGTCGACATTGTCCGAGGGCTTGGGCAGCGTCGCCAGCGTGAACTTGGACGGCATGACGAACTGCGTCCGCCAGCTGGCATCCTGCTTGGCGCTGAGCACCGGCGCGGTCATCGAAATCTTCTCGCCGCCGCTGCCGCCATTGTCGCCGCGGCGCTTGGCGAAGATATAGTCGGCGAGGCGCGAGAAGCCCGCAGTCAGCGCCGCCTCACGGGTGCCGATCGCGCGGGTTTCCG
Source organism: Sphingomonas sp. ABOLE (assembly GCF_003950455.1). Taxonomy (NCBI): domain Bacteria; kingdom Pseudomonadati; phylum Pseudomonadota; class Alphaproteobacteria; order Sphingomonadales; family Sphingomonadaceae; genus Sphingomonas; species Sphingomonas sp. ABOLE. Next base: position 14,322 of record NZ_QQWY01000045.1, on the reverse strand, counting down.
CCACCACCAGCTCGGGATAATCGCGGATCTCGAAGGCGCCGTCCTTTTCCACCAGCGTGAAGGGCGGCTGCTCGCTCGCCTTCTCGAACGCGTAATAGGCGGCCGCCCCCGCGACCACCGCACCGCCCAGCAGGCCGCCCACCCAGGCCCAGGTCTTGCCCTTCGCCATCACGAAATCTCCCTCAATCGTCTTCGTCCTCGAACCCGGCGAGATCGAGCGCACGGGCGCGTATCTGCCGGAGCCGGCACCAATGTACCAGCGCATCTTCGCGGCCATGGGTCACCCACACTTCGCGCGGCGCCAGTTCCTCGATGGTGCGGGTCAGCTCGTCCCAATCGGCATGGTCGGAAAGGATCAGCGGCAGCTCGACATTGCGCTGCCGCGCGCGCTGGCGGACGCGCATCCAGCCGCTCGCCATCGCGGTGATCGGATCGGGAAGCCGCCGCGACCAGCGATCGTTGAGCGCGCCCGGCGGGCAGAGGATGATCCGCCCCTCCAGTTCCTTCTTCGCGACCCCGGTGGCCGGGCGCAGCTCGCCCAGCGCCACGCCATGCTCGACATAGAGATCGCACAGCGCCTGGAGCGCCCCGTGGAGATAGATCGGATCGTCGAACCCCATTGCGCGCAATTCGGCGATCACCCGCTGCGCCTTGCCGAGCGCGTAGGCGCCGACGAGCACGCAGCGCTCGGGCTCGGTGCGCAGCGCCGTCAGCAGCTTGTCGATCTCGTCCGTCGTCTCGGGGTGGCGGAATACCGGCAGCCCGAAGGTCGCCTCGGTGATGAACACGTCGCACTTCACCGGTTGGAAGGGCGTGCACGTCGGATCCGGTCGACGCTTGTAGTCACCCGATACGACGATCCGTTCACCGGCGTGATCGAGCACCACCTGCGCCGATCCCAGCACATGGCCAGCGGGGACGAAGCCCACCTCGATCGGACCGAGCTTGATGCTCTCGCCGTAGTGCACCGGCCGCCCGTTCTGCGGCCCATAGCGCGCCGCCATGATCGCCAGCGTGCCCGGCGTCGCCCACACCTCGCCATGCCCGCCGCGGGCGTGATCGGCATGTCCGTGGGTGATGATCGCGCGCTCCACGGGCTTGGACGGATCGATCCACGCATCCGCCGCCGGAAGATAGATCCCGCAAGGATCGGGGGTAAGCCAGCTGCCGAGCGCCATGCGTCGCGATATGGGGGTACGTGGGCGGATCGAAAGGGGCACGGGCTTCGTTGACCCGGGCAAAATGGAGAGAGATGCCATGGACTTGTCCAGCATGCAGGGCCTGATGGTGATCGTCGGCCCGATCGTCCTTGCGGCCGCGCTCATCTGGGCGATCGTCCGCAACCGCACGTCGAAGCGCCAGCGCGACGAAACCGAAGACGCGACCCGCCGCAATTACGACGATCACGACGCGGCGGATCGCAAGCGCTAACCCTCCATTTTGCTTCCGTTCCGTGCCTCGAATCCCTATATCCTCGGCATGGCAGACACTCCGAAGACGAACGATCCCAACGCCAACGAGTACGGCGCAGATTCCATCAAGGTTCTCAAGGGCCTCGACGCGGTCCGCAAGCGCCCCGGCATGTATATCGGCGATACCGACGACGGTTCGGGCCTCCACCACATGGTGTTCGAGGTTTCCGACAACGCGATCGACGAGGCGCTGGCGGGCCATTGCGACCTGATCCAGATCACGCTGAATGCCGACGGATCGGTTTCGGTCGAGGATAACGGCCGCGGCATCCCCACGGGCATCCACTCCGAAGAGGGCGTATCCGCCGCCGAAGTGATCATGACCCAGCTCCACGCGGGCGGCAAGTTCGAGAACACGTCGGACAGCAATGCCTACAAGGTTTCGGGCGGCCTGCACGGCGTGGGCGTGTCGGTCGTGAACGCGCTCAGCGAGTGGCTGGACCTCAACATCTGGCGCGACGGCGAGGAGCATTACATGCGCTTCCGCCACGGCGATGCCGAGGCGCCGCTCAAGGTGATCGGCCCGGCCAACGGCAAGAAGGGCACGCGCGTGACCTTCCTCGCCAGCCCGGAGACGTTCAAGATTACCGAATATGATTTCGAGAAGCTCGAGCATCGCTACCGCGAGCTCGCCTTCCTCAATTCGGGCGTGCGGCTGTTCCTGCGCGACGCGCGGCACGAGGAAGTGAAGGAAATCGAGCTGTTCTACGAGGGCGGCATCGCCGCATTCGTGAAGTATCTCGATCGCAACAAGGTCGCGCTGATGCCCGATCCGGTGGCGATCAGCGGCACCCGCGACGACGTGACGATCGACGTCGCGCTGGAGTGGAACGACAGCTACTATGAAAACGTCCTCTGCTTCACCAACAACATCCCGCAGCGCGACGGCGGCACCCACCTCGCGGCGTTCCGCGCGGCGCTGACCCGCACGCTCAACGGCTATGCCGACAAGTCGGGCATGCTGAAGAAGGAGAAGGTCAGCCTCACCGGCGACGACATGCGCGAGGGCCTGACCGCGATCGTCTCGGTCAAGCTGCCGGACCCCAAGTTCAGCAGCCAGACCAAGGACAAGCTGGTCTCCTCCGAAGTGCGCCAGCCGCTCGAAAGCCTGATGGCGGACAAGCTGGCCGAGTGGCTGGAGGAGAATCCCGCGGTCGCGAAGCAGATCATCCAGAAGGTGATCGACGCCGCCGCCGCGCGCGAGGCCGCCAAGCGCGCCCGCGAGCTCACCCGCCGCAAGGGCGTGATGGACATCGCCAGCCTGCCCGGCAAGCTCGCCGACTGCCAGGAGCGCGATCCCGCCAAGTCCGAACTCTTCTTCGTCGAGGGTGACTCGGCCGGCGGATCGGCCAAGCAGGGCCGCGACCGCCACTTCCAGGCGATCCTTCCCCTGCGCGGCAAGATCCTCAACGTCGAGCGTGCGCGCTTCGACCGGATGCTCGCCAGCCGCGAAATCGGCACGATCATCACCGCGCTGGGCACCGGCATCCGCGACGATTTCAACATCGAGAAGCTGCGCTACCACAAGATCGTCATCATGACCGACGCCGACGTGGACGGCGCGCACATCCGCACGCTGCTGCTGACCTTCTTCTACCGCCAGATGCCCGAGATCATCACCAACGGGCACCTCTATATCGCCCAGCCGCCGCTCTATAAGGCGACCAAGGGCCGCTCGGAGGTGTACCTCAAGGACGATGCGGCACTCGACCAGTATCTGGTCGATGCCGGCGTGGGCGGCACGGTGCTCGACACCAATGGCAGCCAGCGTTCGGGCGAGGACCTGCGGACTTTGGTCGAGCATGCCCGTCGCATGCGTACCCTCATGCGCTACGTGCCGCGCCGCTATGATCCGATGATCATCGAATCGCTGGCGCTGGGCGGCGCGCTCGATCCGTCGGTGAGCCGCGAGCGGCACGCCGAGGAGCTGAAGACCGTCGTCCACCGGCTCGACGCGGCCGACACCGAAGCCCGGTGGAGCGCGCGCATCACCGAGGATGGCGGCTATCATTTCGAGCGGCTGTGGCGCGGTGTGACCGACCACCATATCGTCGAGGCGAGCTTCCTCGTCTCCGCCGAGGCGCGCAAGCTGCACACGCTGGCGAGCGAGCAGGCGGCGGCGTATCTCACGCCGTCGAAGCTCGTGTCGAACAAGGGCCTCGCGACCGAGGTGGATGCGCCCGTGCCGGAGGAGGAGGCTCCCGTCGCCGTCGGCAAGGGCGAGAGCCTGGTGTCGCGCCCGTCGCAGCTGCTCGACGCGATCCTCGCCTTCGGGCGCAAGGGGCTGGCCATCCAGCGCTACAAGGGCCTCGGCGAGATGAATGCGGAGCAGCTGTGGGAGACCACGCTCGATCCGCAGAACCGCTCGATGCTGCAGGTGGCGATCGACCAGGCCGACGTCGCCGACGCGATCTTCACCCAGCTGATGGGCGACGTGGTCGAGCCGCGCCGCGACTTCATCCAGGAGAATGCGCTCAGCGTCGCCAATCTCGACGTCTGATCGCTCGTCCGGCCGCGGGAGCTTCCGCACCGCCAAGTGGGGCAGTTGCAATCTTCAACTGCCCCACTTGGCGGGAGGCTCAGTCGGCAATGCGCTCCGCGAGCGCCGCGATGCCTTCGCCTTCGAAGCGATTCAGTGCCGCGCCATCGATATGCACCGGATGGTCGAGGAGCAGCACCGCATGCGCCCGGTGGTCCGGATCCAGCTCGCGCCACGCGCGCACCGCCTCGCCCAGATTGGTGACCTCGGCGATGTCGCCGCCGCTGCGCACGACATTCTCCAGCGCCGCGCTCATCGTCCAGTCGATCGGCGGATTCTTGGCGTCGTCGCCCCAGCGTGCTTCGGTCATGCCTGTGCCTCCTGGTCGAGGTCGTTTTCGCTGATCACGATGATCGGCCGGTCCGGGCCGTTGGCAAGCGCGGTGAGGGCGGCCTGTGCGATCGGGTCGCGGTAGCGGCGAAAGCTGTCCTCGGCGTCGCCGTCGGGCTGGCTGCCGCGCAGCGCCTCGATCACGCTGTACTGCACCGCGAACTGATAGTTCTCGCCGTCGACCCGGCCGTCGAACTCCACCTGGCGATCGTCAAGATTGTCGAAGAGGGTGGTGTCGTCGATTTCCAGCTGCTGTGCGGCCATTTCCAATACTCCATCGCTCGGGGATCGAAACGGCACGAGCATGGGCGCGGTTCCGCGCGGCCGGTGGCTCCGCCGCGGTTGCTGCGCTCCTCGCAAAAAGCTGATCCAAACCGCCCCGGCGCGCGTATAGACAGGCGAAACGTCATTCCAGGAGTTGCCATGCCCACCGTACTCATCACCGGCGCGACCGCCGGGATCGGCGAAGCTTCGGTCCGCGCCTTTGCCGATGCCGGCTGGCATGTCGTGGCCACCGGTCGCCGCGCCGATCGGCTGGAGAAGCTGGCCGGCGAGCGCGTCCATACCCTTGCCTTCGACATCCGCGACGACGCCGCGCGCGATGCGGCGCTGGACAGCCTGCCCGCGCCCTTTTCCGCAATCGACCTGCTGATCAACAATGCCGGTCTCGCGCTCGGCCTGGAGCCCGCGCAGCAGGCGTCGCTCGATAACTGGCGGACGATGATCGACACCAACGTCACCGCGCTGGTCTCGATCACCCACAAGCTGCTGCCGGGGCTGGTCGCGCGCAAGGGCGGGATCATCAACCTCTCGTCGGTGGCGGCAACCTATCCCTATCCGGGCGGCAACGTCTACGGCGCGACCAAGGCGTTCGTCCGCCAGTTCACGCTCAACCTGCGCGCCGACCTGATCGGCACCGGCGTGCGCGTCACCTCGATCGAGCCGGGCATGGTCGAGACCGAGTTCACGCTGGTCCGCACCGGCAGCCAGGATGCTTCGGACAAGGTCTATGCCGGCGTCAATCCGATGACCGCCGAGGACATTGCCGAGACGATGCTGTGGGTGGCGACGCTGCCGCCGCACTTCGCGGTCAATACGCTGGAGCTGATGCCGGTCAACCAGGCGAACGGCCCGTTTGCGGTGCATCGCGAAGGCTGAGCGGAGCGCGCACGGTCATCGCAGCGTTGCACCGGTCATGAGCCTTACCCCCCGACTCCGCAGCGACCCTCCGCCCGCCGGCCTGCGCCGGATGCGGATGGTCGCCACCGGGCTGCTGCTGGCGATGGCGGCGCTGTTCCTCGCCGCCCGCCATTTCCAGGGGCTGCACCCCGCACTGCCCTTCGTCCGCGCCTTTGCCGAGGCGGCGATGGTCGGTGGCTTGGCTGACTGGTTCGCGGTCACCGCGCTGTTCCGCCACCCGCTCCACCTGCCGATCCCGCACACCGCGATCATCCCGCGCAACAAGGATCGGATTGCCGAGACGCTCGGCCAGTTCCTTCGCGCCAATTTCCTGATCCCGCGCGTGGTGGCGCGGCGGATGCAGCGGCTGGATGTGGCGGGCGCGGCCGGGCGCTGGCTCGCGGCGCCGTCGCACGGCACCGGCCGGATCGGCGCGGGTGCGTCGCGGCTGGCGGCGAACATCCTCGAATCGCTCGACCAGGAGCGGCTCGGCGGCATGGTGAAGGGGGCGATCGCCGGCCGTTTGCGCGCGATCGACGTCGCGCCTTTGTTCGGCCAGGCGCTGGCGGCGGCGATCGCCAATGGCCGCCATTTGCCGCTGCTCGATTCGATGACGCGCGGCGCGGCGCGCATCCTGGAGGCGAACGAGCATCTGATCCGCGAGATGGTCCACGCCCGCGCCGGATCGGTAATGCGCTGGACCGGGCTCGACGAGACGCTGGCGACCAAGATCATCGAGGGCCTGAAGAAGCTCATCGACGAGATGGCGGAGGACCCCGCGCATCCCGTCCGCGCCAAGGTAGAGGAGGGGCTGGAGAGCCTCGCCGATCGCCTCCAGCACGATCCCGAGCTGCAGGCGAAGGTGGAGAGCTTCAAGCTCGAGATGCTGGAGAATGAAGGCTTCCAGCGCTGGGTGGAAGGGCTGTGGGAGCAGAGCCGCGGCGCGATGCTGCGGCTGGCGCGCGATCCCGAGCGGGCGTTGGGCGGCCGGATGGGCGAGGCGCTGCGCCAGTTCGGCGGCACGCTGCAGACCGACGCGAAGCTCGCGCGGACGATCAACCGCTTCGTGCGGCGCGCGGCGGTGGGCGCGGCGTCGGACTATGGCGACGGCATCGTCCGGCTGGTCTCCGACACGATCCGCGGCTGGGATGCGCAGACGGTCACCTCGCGGCTGGAGAATGCGGTGGGGCGCGACCTGCAATATATCCGGATCAACGGCACGGTGGTCGGCGGGCTGGTCGGCGTGGCAATCCACGCGGTGGATGTGGTGCTGTAGCCGATCATAAGCCCCTCCTCCTTGGAGGAGGGGTTTGGGGGTGGAGGGATTCCAGAACCTCCGTTGGTCTCGGCGAGACACTGCCCCACCCCATCCCCGCATCAGGTGAACAGCGCCCCGCGCTGTTCGGGCGCTGCCGGGGGCAGTGCCGACCTGATGCGCCTAAAGGGGGAGGGGCTAAGGGGCGCTACGACGGATGCGCCTCGGCCTCCGCGTCATCCCCCGCTTCCGGGGGAAGCTGCTCCGTCTCGACAAACGGATCTTCCTCCCCCGTCATCGGGATGCCGTCCGGGTCCTCGCCGGCCAGCGCATCCACCCGCCCGTCGCGCGGCGGGGCGCTCTGGGCGTCGACGGCATGGGCATGGCGTTCGGTCTCGGTACGGTCGCGCATCGGATTGGTCGTCATGGGCATTCCTCTCTCAACGGCGAGGCGACGAACATAGTCTAGCTTGGTTCCGCTCGCGATGCCCGACGCCGGAGCAGCGCCGCGCCGCCCAGCGCCAGCAGCGTGCCGCTCGCGAGCAGCAGCGGCAGGCGCCGCGTCACCGGCTGGCGGAAGCCGCCGTCGATGCGAGGGGCATCGCCCGGCGGCTGGAACAGATTGCCCGAGGTGACGGCCGCTGACCGGGCCTGGGCGAAATAGCCTTCGAACCATCGATCGACGATCTTGAGGCTCAGTGTGGGTGCCAGCGCATGGCCGATCCGCGCCGCCCAGGTTTGCGCGCCGACGATGGTGGTGGCGCGGGGGTGATCGGCGAGCCGTACCACCGCTGCCGCCACTCGCCGCGGATCGACCAGCGGCAGCGGCGGACGGATCGCCTTGCCGGTATAGTTGGCCGGATGGGCCAGCGCAGGCGTGTCGACCAGCGCCGGATAGACGTCGCAGATATGGATGTGCGGGTGCGCCGCCTGTTCGGCGCGCAGCGCCTCGGACAGACCCTTCAACCCGAACTTGCTCGCCGAATAGGCGGCGGCCAGCGGCGCGGCGGCGAAACCGACCATCGAGATCATGTTGACGAACACGCCCCGGCCCTGGCGCTGGAAGATCGGCAGCACCGCGTGCGCCTCGTAGAGATGGCCGAGCAGGTTGGATCGCAGCACCTGTTCGTGCGCCTCGATCGGCACCTCCTCGAACCGGCCGACCGCGCCGACGCCGACATTCGCGAACCACAGGTCGATCGTACCGCCGAATGCTCGCGCCTGTTCGGCCAGCGCCAGCACTGCGGTGTAGTCGCCGACGTCCGTGGGGACTACCGCCACCGCCGCGCCGCGCGCGCGTAACGCGCCGGCAAGCGCTTCCAGCGCCGCGGCCTCGCGTGCGGCGAGCACCAGCCGCCAGCCGCGTTCGGCGAAGAGTTCGGCGGTGGCGCGGCCGATACCGCTGGAGGCGCCGGTAATGACGGCGGTGCGGGGGGATTGTCTGTTCGCCATGGACGGTCTCCGGGGCAGAAGGTGCGGGCGACGCCGCTCGCTGGACCAACCGGATTGCGGGGCAGGAGTTGCAAGCCTTTCAAAACAACGCCTTGGCGTGCCGATCCGCGCGCTTTCCGAAAAGCACTGCGCTGGGCTATGCAGCGGCATGCGGATCGATGCCCATCACCATCTCTGGCACTACACCCCCGAAGCGTTTGGCTGGATCGAACCCGGCAGCGCCATCGCGCGCGACTTCGACCCCGACGATCTGGCCCGCGCGATGCAGGCGGCCTGCATCGACCATGCGATTGCCGTGCAGGCCCGGCAGAGCGACGCGGAAACCGCCTTCCTCCTCGACTGCGCCGCACGCCAGCCGCGGATCGCGGGCGTGGTCGGCTGGATCGATCTGCGCGCGCCCGACATCGCCGACCGGATCGCCGCGCGCCAGGCCGGGCCGATCCTCGGCTATCGCCACGTTGTACAGGACGAGCCCGATGCCGATTTCCTGTTGGGCGATGCGTTCGTGGCCGGCATCCGCGCGGTGCTGGCAGCCGGGCTAAGCTATGACGTGCTGGTCAACGCCGCGCAACTCGGCACCGTGCCTGCCTTTCTCGACCGGGTTGGCGAGGGCCGGCTGATCCTCGACCATGCCGCCAAGCCCAACATCGCCGCGGGCGCCTGGCAGCCCTGGGCCGAACAGACCGCCGCCGCCGCACGCTGCCCGAACCTGTGCTGCAAGGTCTCCGGCCTGATCACCGAGGCCGCGCGCGACTGGCAGCCGGACGACTTCGAGCGTTATCTCGACCACGTCTTCGCCTGCTTCGGCCCCGATCGCATCCTCTGGGGGTCGGACTGGCCGGTCTGCGAGCTCGCCGGCCGTTATGCCGATACGCATGATCTCATCGCCCGCTACGTCGCGCGTCATTGCCCGGCAGCGGAAGCGGCGGTGTTCGGCGGCAATGCGGTCCGCGCCTATGCGCTGGAGCTTGGTGCTTAGGAAAACCGGCTTGCATATATGCGAACGCTCATGGCAGGGGCTGGGGCAGGAGACCCATGCCATGCGTACCATCCTCTGCAACGCGCCGTTCGAACTGACCCAAGTGCAGCGCGAGGCGCCCACGCCCGGCTCGGGCGAGGTGCTGATCCGCATCCACCGCGTCGGGCTGTGCGGCACCGACTATCACATCTTCGCCGGCCGCCACCCGTTCCTCCAGTACCCGCGGGTGATGGGGCACGAGTTGGGCGGCGAAGTGGTCGCGCTGGGCGAGGGCACCACGCGCGCGCTCGGGCAGACGGTCGCGATCAACCCATACCTCGCCTGTGGCCACTGCGTCGCCTGCCGAAAGGGCAAGCCCAATGCCTGCGTCAACATTCGCGTGCTCGGCGTCCACAGCGACGGCGGCATGGCGGATCTGCTGGTGGTGCCGGAGAGCGCGGTGTTCGATGCCGAGGGGCTGAGCGTCGACCAGGCGGCGATGATCGAGTTCCTCGCGATCGGCGCGCATGCCGTGTCGCGCGTGCCCAAGGACGGCGAGGGGCGGATGCTGGTGGTCGGCGCCGGCCCGATCGGCATCGCCAGCGCGCTGTTCGCGCGGCTCGACGGGTTCGACGTCACCCTGGTCGACCAGCGGGCCCAGCGTCTTGCGTTCGCGCGCGACCAGCTGGGTCTCGACGGCGAAGTCGCCGACGAAGGTCTGGCGGAACGCCTCTCTGCGCGCACCGACGGCGACGGCTTCGACGTGGTGATCGACGCCACCGGCTCGCTCCCCGCGATGCGCCGCAGCCTCGACTTCGTCGGCCATGGCGGCGCGCTGCTGCTGGTCGGCGTCGCGCCGGGCGACCTCAGCTTCGCCGACCCCGAATTCCACAAGCGCGAGGCGGTGCTGATCGCCAGCCGCAACGCGCTCGCGAAGGATTTCCAGCGGGTGATCGCCGCGATCCGCTCGGGCGACGTGCCCACCGGCAAGCTGCACACTCACAGCGTCGATGCGGACGACCTGCCCCAGCGCTTGCCTGCGCTGATCGAAGAGGCTGATCATGTGCTGAAGGCGATCGTCGCCTTCTGACGGCGTGCTCGCCGGTCAGGGCTGGTCGGCGAGCGCGAAGATCTGTTCGGTGGGCACCCATTTCACGCCCGGTTCGGCAAAGGCGAGCCGGCGCTGGAAGCCGTCCATCAGCGTTTCCCAGGCCTGGACGTCGGGATCGGCGTCGTCGCGGGCGCGCTTGGCCTCGGGATCGAAGCTGGGGCCGGTTTCCATCACCATCACCAGCCGGTCGCCGGCGTGCCAGATCTCCATCGCCTCGATGCCGGCGTCGCGGATCGACTGGGTGACCGCGGCCGGCGGCCCGCCCGGGCGGTGCCAGTGGCGATAGGCGGCGATCGCCTCGGGATCGTCGTTCAGGTCGAGCAGCAGGACGTGTCGCATCGGGGAACCCTCTCCTTGATGGAGCCTGCATAGCCGCGCGTTCCCCTGGCACAAGCCGGCGCTGCATCGCGGCTTTTCCGATCCGCCCGTATCGCGTACGTCCTGCCGAAATCGGGGCAGGGAGAGAAACGTGGCGAAGGCGGGCAAGCCGGTGCAGGGGGCGACGATCATCGACGTGGCGGCGAAGGCGGGCGTCTCCGCCATGACCGTGTCGCGGGTGATCAACGGCCGCAGCGGGGTGAGCGCCGCGACGCGCGAGGCGGTGGAACAGGCGATCGCCGAGCTCAGTTACGTCCCCAATGTCGCCGCGCGCAGCCTGGTCACCTCGGCGGAGCTGCGCATCGGCGTGGTCTATTCCAACCCCAGCGCCGCCTTCATGAGCGAACTGCTGACCGGCGTGTTCGAAGAAGCCTCGACCTGGGGCGCGCGGCTGGTGCTGCTCAAGGGTGATGGCGGCCGTCCGCCGGCGGAAGCGGAACTGGCCCGCTTTGCGGCCTCGGGCCTCTCGGGCATCCTGCTCGCGCCGCCGCTCGGCGAGGCGCCGGTGGTGCTGCGGGCGCTGAAGGGCGCCGGCGTGCCGGTCGCGGCGATCGGCGCCTATCGCGTGCCCGGCGCCACCTGCGTGCGGATCGACGACCGCCGCGCCGCCTATGAGATGACCCGCCATCTGCTCGATCTCGGCCACCGCCGGCTCGGCTTCGTCATGGGCAATCCCGACCAGGCGGCGAGCGCCGAGCGCCGTGCCGGGGTGGAGGATGCGATGCGCGATTTCCCCGATGCGGGCGTGCAGCTGGTGCAGGGCGACTTCAGCTATGCCTCGGGCCTCGCGGCGGGCGAGGAACTGCTCGACGGGCCTGCGCCGCCCACCGCGGTGTTCGCCAGCAACGACGACATGGCGGCGGCGATCGTCTCGGTCGCGCACCGCCGCCAGCTCGACGTGCCGCGCCAGCTCACCGTGGTCGGCTTCGACGATACGACCGCGGCGGTAACGCTATGGCCGCCGCTCACCACCATCCACCAGCCGGTCCGCCGCCTCGCCGCCGAGGCGCTGGCGCTGGTGGCGGACGAAGCGCGCGGCGCCTCCGCCAAGACGCGGACCCGCCGCGATCGCGTCCTGGAGCATGAAATCGTCAAGCGCAGCTCGACCGCCGCGCCGCCGAGGGGTGATCGCTAGGCTGTCGCACCGTCGGGGCAGGTAAGCCGCACCCGCAGGCCGCCGAGCGGGCTTTCTTCGAGCGTCATCGTGCCACCGTATAGCGCCACCAGATCGCGGACGATCGCGAGGCCGAACCCGTCGCCGGCGGGGCCTTCGTCGAGCCGCACGCCCCGCTGCAGCACCTGTTCGCGGCGTTCGAGAGGGATGCCGGGGCCGTCATCGTCGATCGTGAGGGCGATGCGGTCCGGCGCCTCGGCAGCGCTCGATACGACGACCGTGCGGCGGGCATGCCGCGCGGCGTTGTCGAGCAGATTGCCGAGGATCTCCGCCAGGTCGTGCGCGTCGGTCGCGATCCGCGCGTCCGCCGCGATCTCCAGCCGCATCGCCGTGCCGGGGTAGAGCGTGCCCAGCACGCCTGCCACATCGCGTGCGACCGGCGCGATGGCGGTGCTCGCCCGCCGGTTCACCGCGGCGGCGCGGGCGCGGGCGAGGGTGTGGCGGATCACGCCTTCGATCCGGCGAACCTGCGTGGCTTCGGGGGTGTCGGGCGCGACGGTGAGCGCCAGCGTCGCAACGGGGGTCTTCAGCGCATGGGCGAGGTTGGCCGCCGATTGTCGCGCCGCCGCGAGCGTGGCGGCATTGGCGGCGGCAAGGGCGTTGAGTTCGGCGGCGAGCGGCTGCAGCTCGGCCGGCTGCGCCTCGTCCACCGCCGCGCGCTCGCCGCGGCGGATCGCGCCGATCTGGGCGACCAGCGCCGCCAGCGGTCGCAAGGCGAAGCGCAACTGCACCCAGGCGGCGATGGCGAAGATCAGCGCCAGCGCCACGATCACGCTGGCGAGCGGCACCAGCGCATCGCGGATCGGCCGGCCGATCACACGGCCGGGGGCGGCGGCGGTCAGTGTCACCGGGCCCGCGCTGCTCTCCACGACGAGGCGGCGGGCATGGATGCGGCCCTTGGCATCCTCGCCGTCGAGCGGCGCGGGGGGCCGTGGCCCGTGCGCGATGTCGACGGGGCCGGGGAAGGGGGAGCGCAGCGTGGGGAAATCGGCGCTCCCCACGGTCTCGCGTGGACCTTCGATCCGCCAGCGCCAGCCCGGCCCGGCGGCAAGGGCGCCCTCTCGCGCCGCCAGCCGCTCACGATCGACGCTGCCGTCGCCCCGCACCGCGCTGGCCAGCACCGCCAGCTGCGCGTCGAGCCGCTGGTCGACCCCGCCGGTCACCACCCGGTCGAGTACGCCCGCCATGGTCCAGCCGGCGAGCCCCAGCGCCACCAAGGTGACCAGCGCCGACAGCACTAGCATCCGGGTGCGCAGCGACCAGCGCGTCATGCGGGCTGCGCGCCGCAGGTCAGCCGATAGCCGCGGCCGCGCACCGTCTCGATCCGCTCGGCGCCAATCTTGCGGCGCAGCCGACCGATGATCACCTCGAGGCTGTTCGAATCGACATCGGCATCGCCTTCATAGACGCGCTCGAGCAGGTCGAGCCGCTCGATCACCACCTCGCGGCGCAGGATCAGCTGCGACAGCACCCGCCATTCGAACGCAGTGAGCTTGAGCGGCAGCCCGTCCAGCTCGAACTGGCCGGTCTGGCTCTCGAAGGCGAGCGGGCCGCACTCTATTCGCGTCTGGGCATGGCCCGCGGCGCGGCGGACTAGCGCGCGCAGCCGCATCATCAGCTCCTCGAGGCGGAACGGCTTGGTCAGATAGTCGTCGGCACCGGCCTTGAACGCCGCCACCTTGTCCGCCCAGGCCTCGCGCGCGGTGAGCACCAGCACGGGCAGCGCACGCCCGTTCGCCCGCCAGGCGGCCAGGATCTCGGCGCCGGTTTTGCCCGGCAGGCCGAGATCGAGCACCGCCGCGTCATAGGTTTCGGTCTCGCCGAGATGCTGCGCGTCGACGCCGTCGGCGGCGAGATCGACCGCGCAATGCTCCGCCCGCAACGCCCGCGCGATGGCGGGGCCGAGATCGGGGTCGTCTTCCACCAGCAGGATCCGCATGCGTGTCGCCTAGCTTCCGGGCCTAAACCGAAACTGAACCGCAAGGTTCAGCGGGGGTCGGGTGCGACTCGCTAGACCGGCGCCATCGAACACCCAAGAGGAGTTGATGGAATGACCGATTGGAAGAACACGCTGCCGCGCAATCGGCTGGCCGTGGCGGCCGCCGCGCTGCTGGCGCTGGGTGCCGCGGGCGGCGCGGGCGCGGTGCAGCTCACCCGCCCGACCGTGGAGATGGCGCCCACCGTGCCGACCGCGGTCGCCAGGCTTGCGCAGACCAGCGGCATCGTGACCGTGAAGGGGCGCGTCGCCGAGACCTATGGCGATCGCTTCGTGCTGCAGGATGGTTCGGGACGGACGCTGGTCGATGCGGGCCGGGGTGCGGCCGACGTCCAGTCCGGCGCGGCGCTGACGGTGCAGGGACGCTATCTCGATGGCCAGCTGCACGCGTCGTACCTCGTCGACGGGCAGGGCAATGTCCGGGCCGTAGGCGCCCCGCCGCCCCCGCCGGGTGGCCCGCATCGACCAGCGTCCGTCC